>JAWOHQ010000209.1:0-5055 GCA_046485105.1 Candidatus Competibacteraceae bacterium
GCTGTTCGCCGCGCCGTGGGCGCTGCCGCATCTCCCCGAGCCGCCGCGCTTCTGGCAGCGCCCGACGGCCGCCGCGCCGCCGCCCGCGCCATCCCTGGACTGGCCGTTGGATGGGTACGGGCGGCGGGTCATGGCCGCCTGCGCCCTGCGCGACCCCGAGGCCCGGCTGCGCCATCTGGCCGAACACTACCGGGAGTTGGCCGCGTGGCCCGACGCCGAGCTGAGTCGGACGCTGGAGCACGACCATCTGAGTCGCCAGACGCGGTTGCTCGGGGGCTATCTGGAAGCGCTCGATGAGGGGCGGGCGACCGGCGCGCATTGGCGGCAGGACGTGCAGGCGCTGAGCGAGGCGGCGCAGCGGGCCATCAGCCAGTCTCCGGCGTTTTCCTCAGCCTGGCTGGCCGAGTTCCGAGCCATCAGCGGCGATTACGCCGCGGCCTTGGCGCGGTGGCCGCAACTCCGTCAAGCGTGGCCGGAGCTTGAAATGGCTTGCGCTGGTGCGCGAAGTCCGTAAGATGACGGTGCGCTAGATTCGTATCCGAATACGAGAGGATGAACGATTACCTCATGTTGTATTTTTAATAAAAAATATGATAAATTCGGACAAATGATACATAGTTTGTTGACAAGAGCCGATGGGACTTGTTATCCTCCGTGCCGATGAAAACAATCCGATCCAACCAAACCTTCGCGATTCTGATCTCCGCGTCCAGGGAAGCATTGTTTTCCTGCGGACAGGAGCGGTCTTGGCTCCGGCCGTTGTCGCCGGTGCGGGCTTGCCCGCGCGCTCTGTGTCTGCTGTTGCTCGGTGTGCTGTTGGTTCTAGGGGGGCCGTTGGCCGTCGGCGAAACCGAAACCGCCGAGAAGGCGTTGCGGGCTCGGGTCGAGGCCCGCTGGCAGGCGCTGGTCGCGCGGGATTTCGCCCGGGCCTATGAGTTTCAGCCGCCGTCGTACCGCGCCCTGCACACCGTCAGGGAATACGCCAGTGATTTCGGCCGCGATGTGGGCTGGAAAGGCGTAAGGATTCAGGAGATCGAATATGACGAGACGAGCGAAGCGGCCACGGTGTTGCTGGTGCTCGATTATCAGTTCTTCTCGGTGGCGCGGGGTGATCTACTGGACATGGAGCGCTATCTGGGCGAGCGCTGGGTAAAGGAGGATGGGGAATGGTGGTATATCGATCTGGCGTTCTGATGGCGCGGCAGGCGTCGGACAGATGCGATTTTTTGGACTTCTTGTTGTATCTTTCTCGATAATCCGGCTATCATTAAAGCCACACGCGTTGTTTCGGCGTTCGATGGTTGTTTCCAGACACATGTAGGCTCATGATCATGATAAGGAGTGAAAGTGATGAAAGAAACGTTTCGCAGAAATAAGCTCGCGTTGGCCATGGCGGCGGCGCTGGGTGGGGCGGCGCTGCTGAGCAGTCCGGTCCAGGCCGTGAACCTGGCCGAAGACGGGCTGGGCGATCTGCTGATCTTCCCGTACTACACCAGCCGCGGCGGCTGGGACACGCAGCTCAACATCACCAACACCAGCAGCGTGGCGGCGGTCGCGTTCAAGATTCGCATGCGCGAGGCGCTGAACAGCCGCGACGTATTGGACTTCATCGTGATTCTGTCGCCCAACGACGTGTGGACGGCGACGATCACGGCCGCGCCGACCGGCGGCGCACGGCTGGTGACCCGCGACAAGTCCTGCACGGTGCCGGAGTTGCCGCTGCTGAATGCCGAGGGGCTGCGCGGGCAGAACTTCTTTAACGCGGGTTACACCGGCGTGTCCGCCGACACCGGCCCGACCGGGATCGACCGCACCACCGAGGGCTACATCGAAGTCATCCAGATGGGGCATACCTTCGGGACCTATCTGTATGAAAGTGTTCTTACCACTACCCCTCCCAGCCTGGGTGCTGTCATTGCGCCAACGGACGCCGCCGCTGTGATACCCAGCACCGCGACCAATATTTTTGCCCTGACCAAGCACAACAATGTCGGTGACAACCAGGCGAGGCCGACCTGCGGGTCGGCGCTTCGGGCGGCGCTGAATCCGGCTTCTCCGGCGCCGGGCAACCTCTACAACCCGCCGCTGAATATCGATGTGCTGCGCCAGTTCGGCGAGCCGATCAACGTGCTCAAGGGCAACTACTCGCTGGTGAATGCCGCCGGCGGGGTGGCGGCCGCAGGCACGGCGGTGACCTTGGCCAACTTCTTCAATCTGACTACTGTGGATGGTCCCGGAGGCCCCGCTTCGGCGACGGTGCCGGGCAGCACGCCGGTGCCGGGCGCCACGCCGCCGGGTGGGCCGGCTAATCAGCTGCTGGCAGGCCGCGCCAGCCTGCTGTTTGCGGCCGGTGGGTTGTTGCCTAACCTGGATCAGGTTTATCCTCCCGTAGGGTTTATCCGTCCCGATACTCCTGGGCAAGGGGTTAGTGGTCTGCAAATCGGTGCTGGTTTTACCCGGCCGATGGATGCGGTCAGCTTCGTGCTGACGCGTTCGGCGGCGGTCAACCAGTGGAGCGTCAACCCCGGCTTCGGGGCGCGCACCGCCTGGGTGGTGACTTTCCCGACCAAGAAGTTCTATACCGATCAGGCGGTGAACGCCAACGACCCGAACGCGTCGCTGGCGCCGTTTATCAATGGTCAGAACACGGGCTATGGCGCGGCGGTGGGTGAGCAGCTGACTGCGGGCATTCCACCGTTCGCCAACCTGGTTCGTGCGGATTCAGACGCCGGCAAGGTCTTCGGCGCCTGCAACGAAGTGGGCTTCAAGTTGTGGGATCGAGAGGAATTCACCGACACCACCCCGGCTGGCTTCTCGCCGCCGACGGCGGGGACGTCGACCTCGCTGTGCTATGAGACGAACGTGATCAGTTTTGGCCAGTTCAACCTGCTCTCATCGAAGCCGGCCAACGCTCAGGGCACGGGCGGACCGCTGGTGAATGTGAGCAGCGCCAATCTGCCGGCCAACACCGGCTGGTTGCGTCTGGTCCTGGATCAGGACCCGGCGGCTTCCTCAAGTACAGTTTCTCCTCTTCGCGGTCTGCCGACGGTCGGCTTCGCGATCACTCGCCGGGCGGTGGGGGCGATCGACTCCAACTTCGCCACCCTGTGGGATCATGCCTACGAGCGGAGTTTGGGTTCTCAAGGGGGTATTACTTCTCCCTGATCTTTCCAACCCACGCTGTTTCGTGAGTTGACCGCGCGGGGCTTCGGCCCCGCGTTTTTCGTTGCAACACTCTGAATTCCGTATTGCCATCATGCGCTATGACTTAATAAGGTTAGCCGGCGGGCTGCTGCTCGGCCTGAGCGTCGGCGTGGTCCGGGCGGACGCCATCGTGCTGGAGCAGGACGGGGTGACCGTGACCGCCACCCAGTTGCAGCGCGAGCTGGAGCTGTTGCCGGCCGAGCAGCGCGCCCATCTCGCCCGCGAGCCGCGAGCCGCCCGCGAGTTTCTGTCCGATCTCTACCTGGCCGAGCGCATGGCGCGCGCGGCCGAGGCTCAAGGCTATCTGGAGCGGCCCGCACTCCGCGCCGAACTGGCCAAGCACCAGCGCGAGCTGCTGGCCCGCGCCCTGCTGGCCGACCACCAGCAAGGGTTCGAAGCCCCCGACTACGAAGCCCTGGCCCGTACCCAGTACCGGGCGTTTCCGGATCGCTACCGCAGCCCCGAACGCCTCCGGGTGGCGCACATCCTGTTCCAGGTTCGCTGCGCCTGCGAAGACGAGGACGGCGCCAAACGAGCGCTGGCCGAGACCGTGCGGGACCGCGCCCGCGCCGGCGAGGACTTCGCCGAACTGGCTCAAGAATTTTCCGAAGACCCCGGCAGCGCCGCGGCCGGCGGCGCTTTGCCGGACTGGGTGACCCGCGGCCAGTTGGTGCCCCCGTTCGAAGAAGCGGCCTTTGCGCTGGCCGAACCGGGCGCTATCAGCGAGGTAGTCGAGACCCACTTCGGCTACCACGTGATCCGCCTGCTGGCGCGCGAATCGGAAGCGGTCAAGCCTTTCGAGGCGGTGCGCGACGATATCGTGCGCCAGTTGCAAGCCGAGCACCGCGAAAAACGCGCCGCGGAATTCCTGGTCCGGTTCCAGGCCGACCGCAGTCGGGCCACCTTCGACGAAGACCTGCTGGATCGGCTGCTGCGGGAAACCGATGCGCCCTGACCGGCGGCGACTGTCGCTGCCCCGCCTCGCGCGTGGCTGACGCCGCGCCGTTCGCGAGCTGTTGCGATGTTGGATTTTCTCGGTATCGGCGCCCAGAAAGCGGGCACGACCTGGTTGTACCATCTGCTGGCCCGGCATCCGCAAGTCGGATTCCCGGCCGGCAAGGAACTGCATTTCTGGAACCGTCCCCACGACGCGGCGGCTCTCGACGCTTATCTGGCGCAGTTCCCCGAACGCCGGGACGGCCGGCGCCAGGGCGAAATCACGCCCGCCTACGCCCTGCTGGACGAATCGGTGATCCGCGCGATCCACGCCGTCAACCCCCACTTGCGACTGATCTACCTGATCCGCAATCCCACCGACCGGGCCTGGTCGAGCGCGCTGATGGCCCTGACCCGCGCCGAGCTGACCCTCGCTGAAGCCAGCGATCGATGGTTCATCGACCATTTCCAGTCCGCCGGCTCGCGCGCCCGCGGCGACTACCAAGCCTGCCTGCAACGCTGGTGCTCGGTGTTCCCCTCCGAGCAACTGCTGCTGCTCCGCTACGAACGCATCGCCGCCGATCCAGTCGGGCTGCTCGACGACTGCTTCCGGCATCTCGGGGTCGAGCCGGCGAGCGCCGCGACCCTGATCGAGTGGGGCTGTCGCGAGCGGATCTTCGCCGGCCCCGGCGAACCGCTGCGCCCGAGCCTGCGCCCGGTGCTGCGGCGCCTCTACCGCGACCGGATTCTGGCCTTGGCCGCCTATCTGCGAGAGCCGCTGGATGACTGGCTCGCTTGAACCGGCCCGGTTTGACGCCCGCGCCCTGCCGATCACCGGCATCCCGCGCCACCGGGCGACCCGCGTCGCCGTCAGCCCCGAAGTCGGGGCCGCCCGCGGGCGCGTCAACGGCCCGT
>JAWOHQ010000303.1:0-14231 GCA_046485105.1 Candidatus Competibacteraceae bacterium
TGGCCATCCCGCAGCCGATAGACCCGGCTGTCTCCCAACCACAGGCAGGCGCACTGGGTTTCATGGGCCAGCAGCACCACCGCCGTGGTGCCGATGGTGCGGTTCTGGTAGCGCTGAGCCGATTCCTCGCGCAATTGCCGGTTCACCTCATGCAGCGTCTCCCGCACGGATTGCAGAAAATCCGGCCAGTCGGCGGGTGGCGGTGTTTGTTGCAGGGCTTCGACCACCATTCGGCTGGCGAGATCGCCGGCCTCGTGCCCGCCCATGCCATCGGCAACCGCCCAGAGACCGATTTCCGGCATGACGAGGCAAGCATCCTCGTTGATCGCCCGAACCATGCCGACATGGCTGCGCCCGGCGGACGACCATTGGAAAGCGTGTTGTGAATTCATACTACTCCTCCTCGATGGCGGGCGGATCGCTCGGGTAGCGGGCGATGCCGGCCAGCCATTTTTCATTCCAACCCCACTGTGGCCAGTTTCCATCCAGCAACGCCGCGAAGTTGGCGACTGGCGGCAGGCCCGCACAGACCAGCAGGCAACGGGTGATTCGGTCGGAGCCTGTGGTCCACCATAAGCTGTGCTGGGGGAACCCTCGATGCAGTAAATAGCTGACCAGGGCCGGCGAGGTCTGGAGCAGGTCCAGCGATTCCGGCAGTGGGCAATACCAGGCGCTACCGGCGACGGTTCCCGCGGTAGGGAAGTCGATCGGGGGCGGCGTGCCCAACTCCGCCACTTGTTGGCTGAAATCATCCAGGTCCAGTTCGTCGTGCTCGAGCGCGTCCAGCGCCAGTCGTTCGGCTTGCAGAAACCAGGCTTCTCCACTGGACGGTAAAACGAACAGAGGCCAGTCCGGTTGCAGCGGTACGGTGATCGCCAGTGGATAATAGCGGCCCACGCGATCCATGCTGGGCATCAGGATTCCCGCATGAGCGGCCGGGCCACACAGGCCGGCGCCCAGGGCGAACCGCCAGATGGGGCTGGTGCAGTAGCGCTCGCGCCAGGATTCGCCGAGTTGCGCGCGGCTCTGGGCGATGGCGGCTTGCAGCCAGTCGTCCCAGGGGTCCAGAAAGATTTTGGGCAGATGACGGCCGATGAAATCCCCCCGGCTGGGCAGCTTGCCAAAAAAGCCCGTCATGGGTCGACCGATCTCGGGGATTACAGCTGATCTGGGCACCGGAAGCCCTCCAATTCCCGCAGTTGGAAAGGGTTGGAACCGCTGGTGGTTCGCAGTTCGTAAAGCGCTTGCCGTCCCCCCAACTGAAAGGTTACCCGGAATTGCCCGGCGCCCGCCGGCTGAATTTGCGCCTGATCGAGAATCTTAAACCAGGCCCATGGACCAGTTTCGCTCAATTGGGACGGACCGCCGGCGGCCGGCGGCAAAAACTCGATGCGTGCTTGTCCGGAAGCGCCGGTCCATTGCAGATCGGTCACCCGCGCGGCCTGCCCGGCGGTATAAGCGAGAGTCTGGCCATCGAGGCTGATGATCGCTTGTTGGATATCGCCGCTGAGTTGGACGGGGACCAGTTGGAAGCGGACCAAGGGAGTCTGACCGCCGCCCGCGAACAGGGCGTCGCGCACGACGGCGGCGCGCTGGAACGCGCGCAAGGCTTCCGGATCGATGCTCTGTTCCGGTCCGACCGGGCCGCGCCAGCGCCAGACGCCCGCGGTGGTATCCACATAGGGTTGCAGGTGTTCCTTGAAGAAGCGGTCCATCAAACCGTTGGGGCCAAAGAAACGCCCGAAGGCCGCGAGCGCGGCGTCCGGCGGTCCCGCCACCGTGCGGCTCGCTCCGGGATCGGGACCGCGACCGACCCATTGAATGGTGCCGGGCGGGACGGCGGCGCCCGCCGCGCCGGGTCCGGCGCCGCTCCATTGAAGGGCGCTGCGGGCCAACGGGTAACGGCCGTACAGGTTATCCTGGAAAAAGGGGGCTATTTGCGCGGTCCGCCATTGCGCGTTCAGCCGGTCGCGTGCGGTGCGGACAATATCAGAGCTGTCTTGGGCCAGCTTGCTGAGCAAGGTATTGAAAGGGGGCGGTTTGCGGGCGGCATCCACCTGCAACTGGTTGACCACCGTCCCGAACTGGTCCTTGAGATTCTGCGGCACGACCCCCTCGGGGCTGGCCTCACGGGCGCGGGCGATGGCGTTCATGTGACTGTAGAGTTCGTTGAGAATGGACAAGGTCCGGTCAAAAGGGGGGATCGTCCCCTCGGCGCCGGCGATTTCGCGGCGGTATTGCCGGCTGAAGTCGGTCAGACGGAGGTCGAGCGCGCAGGGCTGGAGCGCGGCGGCGGTGGGACCGGGACCGTCCTTGCCGAGAATGCCGGCGATTCGCGCGGTCAGCGACGGGTCGGTGGGGGCCGGGGCCGCGTCTGGCGTCGGGGGCGGCTGGTCCAAGGCGGTTTCCCGGGCCACGGTTTCGATCAGGGCGCGCAAGGGCGAGGCTGGTCCGGACAGCACTTGCAGGATGTCGAGGGCGGCCTCCGGCGTATTGAAAGGTTTGATGTTGACGTCGGTCAGCAATCCCTGCCATTGCTGGAGATAGTCGCTGAGATAGAGCCGGCACACGCCGTCCGCGATCCGTTGCCGATCCGCAAGATCGGTCGAGACCTGGATCGTCGTTCCCAGAATCCAGCTCTCGTCGGCCAGGCGACCGACGAGTTGCGGGCTCTCGTTGAGGAAAAAGGGGTAGTAGCCCCGGTAGGTGTACAGGCCGGGAACGCCGGCGGTCAGCGGCTGGTCGCCGCGGCGGGTAAAAACTCGCGGCGCGTCGGGACCGGCGGCGAGCGTGAGGCCCATCTCCGGCGGGACTCCGGCTTCGCGCGGGCTTTGCTTGAGTCTTTCGTAGATGCGTTGCGACAGAGGAACCTGGTTCAGCAGAGTCCGGGTATTCTGGATCAGGGTTCCGTCCAAGGCGATGGGCAACTGCAGCGGCGCCAGTTCCAGCAGCGCATCGAGATGGGCCGTCAGTTGCTCGCGTTGCTCCCGGTTGACGGTGCGGGGCAGGTGGGCTTGCCACTCCTGCTCCATCCAGCCCTTGATGGTTTTGGCCTCGAAGCGCTCGGGATCGTCGAGCATCAGATAGGCTTTCAGCGTGTCGTAGAGATAGCCGGGATTGCCGGCGTTCTGCCGCAGGCGCTCCTCCATGCGCAGGATCAGACGAGGCAGCAGCGCCTGAACGAGCAGGCGCTCGTAGATCGAGCGCGCCTCACCGCCGAGTTTGTCCCCCTGGTAGAGGCCAAAACCCATCAGCCAGGGTTTTCCGGCGCCGCGATCGCCGTAGCCGCCGGGGATGGCGCGCGCGGCGTCGAGCACGGGCAGGGCGGCGATGGGATCGGTCTGGTCGGGCGCGAGCGCCTTGATCTGCTGTTCGACGACCAAGCGCTGTTTCTCCACCGCCCGCACGTAGAGTTCGTTGCGCGCGTAGCTGGTCAGCCACAGCGCGGCGGCGGTCACGGTGATCAGTAAAGCGGCGGCATAGGCGCCGCGCTGGATCCAGGCGCGCCAGCGTTCCACCCGCAGGTTGGCGCCGGCGAGTTCCGCTTCCGGGAAGACGACATCGCGCAGCAACCGGGTGATGAAGTAGCTGCGACCCTTGCCGGAGAACGCGCCCAACGCTTGCCGGTACAGACCAAAAGTGCTGGCCAGCGAACTCATCAGCCGGTCGATCGGCGTACCTTCCTGGGTGCCGCTGGTGACGTACACCCCGCGCAGCAGCACGCGCTCTTCATAACGGCTGGGGCGGAAGGCCTCCTTGAGGAACTGCTCGGCGAGCGATTTGAGGGAGCCGAACTGTTGGGGGAGGGTATAGATCAAATCGCGCCGCTGCGGGTCCCGCTCTTCCTGCAAGCGCGCGACCAGCCGGTCGTTCAATCGCTGTTCCAGTAATTCGAACTCGGCGGCGAAGCGCTCGACCGCGCCTTCCGGGTTGGTTGGGTCATCCATCGGGAAGGTCATGCCCCAAACCTGGGCCCGCTCTTCCTGACCCAGGTCGCCGAAGAACTCGATGAACCCGGCGATCAAGTCAGCCTTGGTGAACAACACGTAAATCGGGAAGCGGATGCCAAAATGCTCGTGCAGTTCCTGGACCCGCTGCTTGATGGCGAGCGCCTGGGCCGCGCGCTCCTCCTCGCTCTGCAGCAGCAGGTCAGCCAGGCTGATGGCGACGAAGGCGCCGTTGATCGGCCGGCGCCGACGATGCTTCTTGAGCAGATCGAGAAAGCCCCGCCAGGCGGCTCGGTCCACTTCCTCATGACTGTCCTGGGTGGTGTAGCGGCCGGCGGTATCGAGGAGAACGGCTTCGTCGGTGAACCACCAGTCGCAATTGCGCGTACCGCCCACGCCGCGCACCTTGCCGGCGCCCAGCGGGAAGCGCAGGCCGGAGTTGATCAGCGCGGTGGTTTTGCCAGAGCCGGGCGGACCGATGATGATGTACCAGGGCAGTTGGTAGAGGTACTGCGTGCGGCCGGTCTTGCCGCCCAGCCGGGCTTTTTTGAGCGTGGTCAACGCTTCATCCAACCCCTGTTTGAGGGTGGAGATTTCCTCGGCCGAGGCGGTTTCCTCTTCCTTTTTGCGCTGCTGTTCGGCCTTCGCCTGGGCATCCCCGCCCGCGCCGCCGCCGGCCTGACCGGCCAGCTCGGCCAACATGTTGCGGTTGTGGCGTAACGTATTGATATAAGTGATAAGCCGATGGATTGCCAGGGAGCCGCCAACGGTGAGGATAGTGACGGCCCGGCCTAGATCGGTGGCGAACGGGCTTCGACCCCCGATGGCAATCAAGGGTCCCAGATACCAGATCAGCGCAACGAGGGCCAGAAAGCCGGTAATGCCGATCACCCAGGGTTTTTTGGCGAGGTTAAGAAATTTCTTCATGGCCCTTACCGTGTGATCCGGGCCAGCAGAATGATATCGACGCGCCGGTTGAGCGCGCGATTCTGCGGGGTGTCGTTGGGAGCGACCGGTTCGGTATCGGAGCGGCCTTCGCTGATGAAACGGCCCGGGTTATTGTTGCTGGCCGCCAGGATTTGCACCACGCTGTCGGCCCGAGCCTTGGAGAGATGCCAGTTGGATGGGAATTGCAGGGTGCGGATCGGGATGTTATCGCTGTGGCCGGTGACCAGTACCCGCCCTTCCACGGTGTTGAGTTCCTTGCCGATTTGCTGGAGCAGCGGTTGGAAAGCGGGCTTGACTTGGGCTTTGCCGGAATCAAATAAACCGTCCCCGCGGATGCGAATCGTGGTTTGATTGGGTTCCTCGATTACCGCGACCAGCCCCTGCCGGATTTGGGGATCGAGAAATCTTCGCAACTCCTTCCGGAACTCGTCCTGATTGGCGTTGGGTGGGGGTTGGACGGGCGGGGGCGCGGTCACGCCGACGCGCCGCACCATCGCCACGGTTTCCCCGCGGGTGTCGCTGAGCGCGGTAAACACCGGATCGGAAGCTTTGTTGAGCAGCCAACTGAACAGCGCGTAGGCCACCAGCAGCAAGGCCGCGGCCACCGCCGCCACCACCCACAGCGGGACGTAGCGAATGAGTGGGTTTTGCTCTTGAACGCTACCGCGCCAGTGCGGGGACAGTTCCCGTTCGAATTCGCCGCGCGCGGTGCGGATGGCGTTGTAGGCCCGCTCCCGTTGCTCCTCCAGGCGGCTGCGCCCGTTATCCAGGAGTCGGTAACGGCCTTGGAAACCAAAGGCCAGGCACAAGTACATCAGTTCCAACAGATCCAGATTCTTGCGCGGGTCGAGAATGATGGAGTCCAGCAGCTCGAAGAATTTTTCCCCCCCCCAGGTTTCGTTGTGGAAAGTGATCAGCAAGCTGCTCTCGCTCCACTCGCTGGCCCGGCCCCAAGGCGTGTTCAGCACCACCTCGTCGAGCGTGGTGCAGAGCACGTAGCGCGCTCGGAATACGGTCTTCTCGGGCAGGCCCCGATCGCGGGCGTTGGCGGTGAACCCTTTGATCTCCTCGATCATCCGCAGGCGCAGCCGCTCGGGGTCCGGATGCGAGGCGGTGTTTTTCAGGCGCATGATCAAGCCGAGCAACGGGGCGGCGGCGGCTTCCAGTGGGTTCAGCCCGACTCCGGCGGGTATCGCCGCCGCTGTCTCGGATGGTGGCCTGTCCAGCGGTCGCGGCGGGGCGGGCGGTGCGCTCGGCTCGGGGCGGCGACCGCCCGGCGCCGGCCGGATGATCGTACGGTCGCCTTCGTCCCCGTCGGCGGTGGCAAACGGATCGTCGATAGTCACGGTTCGCTACTCGTTCACTCTTTGATGGCCCAGAACGCCATTTCCAGCCCTGGGAACTCGCCGCCGACATGGAAGGCGAAGCCCCCGGAGTTGAGAATCTGCTTCCAGAATTCACTGCTGCGGTCGAGCCGGAAGTAGATGAAGTCAGACTGGTACGGAATCTCCCGCGGCGCCACCGGCAGGGCGCCGACGCCGATGCCGGGCAGGTGGTGGTTGACAAATTGCGCGATTTTTTCGACCGGCCCAATCTTAACCTGAGTCGGGAAGCGGGCGCGCAGCAGATCGGTCGCCATGTCGGCGCGGACCGCCAGGATGAAGGTGGCCTTGGTGAGCAATGGGCGTTCGCGGTCGGTGATGATGGCCACCCGGATGCCGTATTGGCGCTCCTCAATGGGAATCCGGATCGCCGCCTGTTCTTCCACCAGACTGAGCGAGCGGCGTAATTCGAGCATCAGGACGCCGAAGGTCTTTTGCAGATCATCGTGATCGTAAGCCGGGAACGTCGGCGGCCGACGTTTGGTCTTGCCGGTGAAGGTGGCCATGTCTCCGGCCAGTTGCAGGGCGGTCTGATAGAGCGCCTCCGGATGCAGGCCGCGCATGGTCGCCAGGTGCGCGAACAGCGGCTCGAAGCGGTTGACGGTTTGCAGGCGCAGGAACTGGGCGATATCCACCCCGGCGCCCCGCGCCGTGCCCGCGCCCGTCACCCGTTCGGCCAGGGCGTCGCCGCGCTGGCGCAGCAGCCCGAGCACTTCGGTGATGAAGCCGTTCAGGGCCGGTACGCCGCGACAGTCCAGACAGGGGGGCAGGTACTCGCTGTCCAGCACCACGGTTTGATCGGGGTTTTTCTCCCGCACGCGGGCGATGCCGATACCGGTGAAATCGCTGGCGTCCCGGGTATCGAGGAACAACCGTAACCGGGGTTCGCCCGTTTCGACAAAGGCGCTGTTGTTGGCGGTGTCGATGTTGTTGTCGCGCACCTCGCGGGCCACGGCCCGGTAACGGGCGGCGGTATCCTGCTGTTCGCCGCGTTCCACGTCCGCCATGCCGGTCCGCCGTAGCGGCATGGCCAGCAGCACCCGGGCGTCGCGGGTCTCGGCGTCGATCTCCAGCGGCGCGGGCGGTGGATCGTGATCGGGAATGTTGAAGGGCGTACCGTCGGGCAGCAGACCGCTGGCGGTGGTGATGGCGACCTTGCCCAGCATCAGCGCTTCCCGGTCCAGGGCCAGATCCGCCACTCCCCAGTCATAGGGGCGCAGATAGCCGCAGGATTGCCGGACCAAGGCTTCGAGGTAACGATCCTGTTGTTGAAAATGTTGGGGGCGCAGGAACATCCCCTCGGACCATACGACCTTGCTGTACCAACTCATAGGGGTGTCGCTCGTTTCAGGGTATCGTTGGAAAGAGAACTTTTCTGGCCGCGCTCTGCAAATCCTAGCATCCTATCCGCGAAACGGTAGCGGATCATGGAACCAGACTGGCCAGGAGTTAACGTCCACGCAGTCGTTCCTCGTAGGCGCGCGCGAATTCGTCGCCGAACAACTCATTGAAATCGTCTTCGGCTTCCCGGGCGATGGCCTGATATTCGTTGTTGAACAAATCCCAGTACTTGGCCTTGCGGCTTCCTGGCAGGAGGCTGTCGAGGACGTTCGGTTGGAGGCGTTTTTCCAAATTGCCCGGATCGAAACGCTCGAGCAACCGGGTCAAGGCAGCCTGGATCCCCGCCATGACCGCCAGTTGGTGGGCTTTGATGTCGTTGAAGCCTTCACGTACCGCCTGAACCGGCGACATATAGGCATCCTTCTGGCCGACCAGGAGCAGGATCATCACTTCTTCCGGACGCAGTGGTGGTTGTCCCGGCGGCGTTTTCAGTGGGTTGTTTTCCACGGGACCGATGGCGGTGCGGTCCAGGCGGAATTCGCCCTTGATATCGCCGCGAGCCAGCAGGATTTCCATGAGTCCCCGCACGGTTTCGCGGAAGATCGCGCCGAGATTGGCCATGATCTCGGGCAACTGGTCCTCATTCAGGCGCGCGTGCGGCAATCCGGCGCCCTCCAGAAAAGCCTGGATCAAGGAATGAATCTCGAGTCCGGGCGTTGGGGCGGGCGGCGTTGGGGCGGGCGGCGGTTCCGGTGTGGGGGTGGCTGCTGGTCTGGCCGGTTCAGCGAATCGGGGCGCTGGTGGTTCGAGAATGAGGGGCCGGGCTTCCACCGGCGTCGAAGGCGAGGGTTGCCTGGGCGAAGGGAGTTCCAACGGTGGCGTGGCGGCGGACCGCGCCTCGCTCGGCGTGGCGGGCGGAGCCATCCACCAGTCTTCGGGAATGATCGGTTCGGCGACGGGTTCCACGACGCTGGCCGGAGGTTCGAATGCGGTAGCTCTTGCGGCGGGAGGCTCGAGCGGACGTTGATCCGGGGACTCTGGCGGTGGCCAGTCCGGCATCGGAGCCACGGGTTCGGGAGCGACTGCTTCAGCGGACTGATCGGGTAAGAAAGGCGCGGGCGCGGGCGGTGTTTCGGGAATCAACGCCGGGGGTTCGAAGAAGGCCCGATCCGGCGCCAGCAGATCGGCGGAAGGCTCGGTGACGGCTTGACCCCGCGGCGGAGGGCCTGGTGGATGCTTGAGTCCCAGGCTATCTTCACTGAGCAGATCGGCGAAGGAGGGTTTGCCCGGTTGCGCCGCGCCGCCGCCAGATTCCGCGCCGCCGCCGAGTAAATCCATCCCGGCTGGCGAGGGAAATCCTGGACTCGGTACGATATCGGTGACCGGACCTTCCGGTTCGATCTCCGCCAGTTCCGCGGCGCCGGGCAGCAGAGTGGCGGCGATTTCGTATTCGCCCAGCACGAAGCGGTCGCCATCGTGGAGCTTGACTGTATGATTGCGGGGGATGCGTTGCTCGGAATCGTTGAGAAAGGTGCCGTTGGTGCTGTTGTCGGTGAGATGGTAATCACCATCCTGGTGGTGGAGGGTGCAGTGTTTGCCGGACAGGATGCGCTCCGGGTCCTGCAGGATCCAGTCGGCTTGCGCCGCGCGGCCAATGCTCAGGGACCCGCGGTCGAGGATTTTGGTGGTTTCCTGACCAGGAGAAAGCCGCTGGTAGCTGGTGATGGTGAGTTTCAGGGGCATGACGCGATTTCCAGTGGCAGGGACGCCGCTTCGCCGTCCGGGCGAAAATTCATCGAATCGACCGCATGGGGTTGCTAGGATTCAGTCTATACCGCCCGGGCAAGCGCGCCAAGCAGGGCTATACTACTTGTAGGTCAAACGATCAGGTGAGGCGCACGATCCGATGAACATGTTAGACGTTGAGAAACTGCTGGGCGAGATCGCCGCCGATGCTCCCTGCGGGGAAGATCTGGAGTACGATCCCAAATTCGCGGATATGGAGAAGCTGGCGCGGGAGACGCCGGAACGCCAGTTCGGCGGCACGATCATTCCCGCCGAACCGCCGGACTGGCGCGGGGTCGGGAAAGCGGCCCTGACGCTGTTGGAGCGTACCCGGGATTTGCGCGTGGCGGTTAATCTCACCCGCTCTCTGCTGCACACCGAGGGCTTGTCGGGGTTCGCCGCGGGGCTGGCGCTGGTGGACGGGTTGATCGAACGCTTCTGGGAGACGATTTACCCGCAACTCGATCCCGACGACAACAATGATCCCACCCTGCGGGTCAACACCATCGTCGCGCTGTGCGATCCGGAAACGACGCTGCGCGCCTTGCGGGAGATGCCGCTGGTCAGTTCGCGCACGCTGGGGCGGTTCAGCTTGCGCGATATTCATATCGTGACCGGCGTGCTGACCCCGGTCGCCGCCAAGGAACCAGCGGAACCGCCGACCCAGGCCAAAATCGATGGCGCGTTCCAGGAAGTCGACCTGGAAGAGTTGAAGATGACCGCCGGCGCGGCCAACGAAGCCGTGGATCGGGCCATGCAGATCGAGGCGTTGTTGACGGATCGAGTGGGGGTGACCCAGGCGCCGGACATGAGTGCGTTGACCGGGGTTTTGAAGGAAATCCGACAGGTGCTGACCGAACACTTGCGGCGGCGGGGAGTGAATCTCGTCGAAGAAGCCGCCGCCGAGGCGGGCGAGAGAGCGGATTCCGGTTCGGCGGGAAGCGCCGGGGCGGTCCAACGGTTGGTGGTGGGCGAAATCGCTAACCGTGAAGACGCGCTGCGGATGATCGACAAGGTTTGTGAGTACTTTAACCGCTACGAGCCATCCAGTCCGGTTCCGTTCCTGTTGAAACGAGCCAGGAGCTTGGCTAGCAAGGACTTCATGGAGATTCTGCAGGATATCGCGCCGGGCGGAACCAGCCAGGCCGACCTGATTTTTGGGTCGCAAGGCAAGGATGCCGCCTCGCCTTGACTTAATCCTGATCTATACTGTTTCTTTCAGTTGACTGATGAACGGGGTTATTTCATCGGGCGGCTGAAGCACACGGTTTGAATGAGAGAGGTAATGTTCCAATGGCCATGATGAGCAGTCAGAAATTTATTGCCCGCAACCGGGCGCCGCGGGTGCAGATCGAGTACGACGTCGAGGTGTATGGCGCCCAGAAGAAAGTCCAGTTGCCGTTTGTGATGGGCGTGATGTCCGACCTGTCCGGCAAGCCGGCCGATCCCTTGGCGCCGGTGGCGGAACGCAAGTTCCTCGAAATCGACGTGGACAACTTCGACAGCCGCCTGAAATCCCTGAAGCCGCGGGTCGCCTTCCGGGTTCCCAATACCCTGACCGGCGAGGGGGAGATGAGCGTGGATATCTCCTTCGATAGCATGGATGATTTTTCTCCGGCCGCGGTGGCGCGCAAGGTGGACTCCTTGAATCGTCTGCTGCAAGCCCGCCAGCAACTTTCCAATCTGATGACGTACATGGACGGCAAAACCGGCGCCGAGGAGTTGATCGCCAAGGTGCTGAACGATCCGACTTTGCTGCAGGCTCTGGCCTCGGCGCCCAAACCCCAGGAAGGCGCGACGCCCGCCGCCGAGGAGTAATCAGTCATGGCCGAAACCGACCCGAACGCCCAGGTTCAACCTGAAGCCGCCACAGAGACCCTGGAGGTCAGCGAGTTTTCATCGCTGCTGCAGCGGGAATTCAAGCCCAAGTCCGATCAGGCCAGGGAGGCCGTCGAGAACGCGGTTCGCACGCTGGCCGAACAGGCGCTGCGGGATACCTCGCTGGTTTCCAAGGACGTCCTTAAATCCATTGAGTCCATGATCGCGGCGCTCGACCGGAAGTTGAGCGAACAACTCAACCTCATCCTCCACCATCCGGATTTCCAGCAACTCGAAGGCGCTTGGCGCGGCTTGCACTACTTGGTCAACAACACCGAAACCGACGAGATGTTGAAGATCCGCGTCATGAACATCTCCAAGAAGGAGTTGCACAAGACGCTGAAGAAGTACAAGGGTACGCCATGGGATCAGAGCCCGATCTTCAAGAAAGTCTATGAAGAAGAATACGGCACCTTCGGCGGCGAGCCTTTTGGCTGTCTGGTCGGGGATTACCATTTCGATCAAGGTCCCGTGGACGTCGAACTGCTCGGTGAGATGGCCAAGGTCGCCGCCTCCGCCCACGCGCCGTTCATCGCCGGAGCCGCGCCGGCCCTGATGCAGATGGAATCCTGGCAGGAACTGGCCAACCCCCGGGATCTGACCAAGATCTTCCAAACCCCGGAGTACGCCGCTTGGCGTTCGCTCCGCGAATCCGAGGATTCACGCTACATCGGCTTGGCGATGCCGCGGTTTCTGGCCCGGTTGCCCTACGGTTCCAAAACCGATCCCGTCGAGGAATTCGACTTCGAGGAAGACACCGAGGGCGCCGATCACAACAAGTACACCTGGGCCAATTCGGCCTATGCGATGGCGGTCAACATCAACCGCGCCTTCAAGTTGTACGGCTGGTGCTCGCGGATTCGCGGCATCGAGTCCGGCGGCGACGTGCAGGGTTTGCCCACCCATACCTTCCCCACCGACGACGGCGGGGTGGACATGAAATGCCCGACCGAGATCGCCATTACCGACCGCCGCGAGGCGGAACTGGGCAAGAATGGGTTCATGCCGCTGATCCACAAGAAAAACTCGGATTTCGCCGCGTTCATCGGCGCACAATCCTTGCAGAAACCGGCCGAGTACGACGATCCGGACGCCACTTCCAACGCCAATTTGGCCGCGCGGCTGCCCTACCTGTTCGCCACCTGTCGTTTTGCCCACTACCTCAAGTGCATGGTGCGCGACAAGATCGGTTCGTTTAAGGATCGGGATGCCATGCAGAAATGGTTGCAGAAGTGGATCATCCAGTATGTGGATGGAGATCCCAAGAACTCGAACGAGCTGACCAAGGCACGTAAGCCGCTGGCCGCCGCTCAAGTGGTGGTGGAGGATGTGGAAGGCAATCCGGGTTATTACAGCGCCAAATTCTTCCTGCGCCCGCACTACCAGTTGGAGGGGCTGACCGTGTCGCTGCGCCTGGTGTCCAAGTTGCCATCGGAAAAGGGGGCTTGAGCGGATCGGATGGGGCGGCGGGTCAAACCAGGCATCCAAATTAGCCCGTTCAGTCCATTGTGGACTTGGCCGCGGTTCACGCGGATTCCTAATCATGCTCCTAAATCTAATTAAAACAACTGCTTGCTTTATGGCATGGCGGTTGCTTAATGAGTGTTGTGCGCGGATCGTCGGATTCAGCCTTTCACCGATCAAAGGTGATGGCGCCAGAGCCACGATCGGTCGCAACAGGCGCTACTACCGGGGTGTAAGCCAGGGTAGCGGCATGGGATACTGAAACCAAACCTCAACTCTATTCCAAAGGTTTTAAGGAGATCAGACATGGCAATCAGCACCAACATCCATCTAAAAATCGGCGATGGCCCGGATATCGAAGGCGAATCGATGGTTAAAGGGCACGAGAAGGAAATTGATGTCCTGTCCTACGGCTGGGGCGTGGCACAACCCAGTGCCGGCGTCTCGGGTTCGGGCATGAGCGCCAGCACCGCGCAATTTCAGAACCTGTTTATCACGAAATATATCGACAAGTCATCGCCTACTCTGATGATGAAGTGCGCGACCGGCACTACCATCGGCAAGGCGGTGATGACGGTTCGTGAAGCGGCCGGTGAGGAGGGAACGTACATCGACTATCTCGTGGTCACGATGGAACCCGCCTACGTGACCGGGTATAACACCAGCGCGTCGGGCGCTGGAGGCGAGAAAGGTACGGAAACGATCACTCTGGCGTTTCGCAAGATTAAAATCGAGTACACGCCTCAGGAAACCATGGCGGGCACCCCGGAAGGTAGCATCCCATTCAGTTGGGACGTCGCCAAGCAGGAACCGGCCGCCTGAGCAACCCAGCCGTTAAATGCTGGCTCTGTTTCACTGACCCAAAGCAGCAGTGCCTTGGGTCAGTGTCTTGAATTTGATTCCTCAAACCTGCGCGGGATTTGATGGTGCTTGCAAAACAGATTCTGATCCAGGGGAATCTTCAGGATACCCTGGTCCGGTTGCAAAACGAGGTGCGCAAACAGCCCGCCGAGCCCAAACATCGAATTTTTCTGTTTCAGCTCTATTGCGTACTGGGCGAATGGCAAAAGGCGTTGAATCAGCTCAATGTGTTGCGCGAGATGGACGCCGAGACGCTCCCGATGGCGCAAACCTATCAGGAAGCCATCCAGTGCGAAGCCCTGCGCAAGCAGGTGTTTGCCGGAGAGCGCACCCCGCTGTTTTTCGGCGAACCGGAGCCTTGGCTGGCGCTGATGGTGGAGGCGCTCAAGCTCTCGGCCCGGAACGAACCCGGCAAGGCCGGCGATTTGCGCGCGCGGGCGCTGGAGCAAGCGCCGACCACCGCTGGCCGGGTCGATGAGGTCGCGTTTGCCTGGCTGATGGACGCCGATCCACGGCTGGGTCCGATTCTGGAAGCCGTGATCAACGGTCGCTATTACTGGGTTCCCTTGCACCATATTCGACGGGTCGAATTCGAGAAACCCGAGGATCTGCGCGATCTGGTTTG
>JAWOHQ010000286.1:0-2942 GCA_046485105.1 Candidatus Competibacteraceae bacterium
GCGTTTCCAGGATTTCGGCGGCTGGGACGGCAACTTCGTGGTCTCGGGGATCGAGATTTCGGCGGGCGGCCTTCCCGCCGAAGCACCGCTGCTGGCCGCGGGCAATCCGCTGGATTCCGCCGCCGCGTCAATCGCCACCGCAGACTTGACGCCCGTGATGGCCAAGGCAACCTCGGATCAAAAAGGGGACATCACTGATATTGATGACGTTTTCGGGGTAACAGTTTAGTTCTCCGCCCGCACTTATTGGGGGTGCTGGCGGCGGGGCGAAAAGAATTGCTATGGGAGGTTTGACCGCCGGTAGGTTAAGTTAGTCGGCGTTCGAAATGGGAACGGACGCCGATGAACTTCGAATTCCTCCCCAAACATCCATTGCGTTGCCCACATCTCAAGCATTGCCCGCACCTGGGAGGTGCGGCCCTGGGCACGGTGGTGGCCTGCGCCAACCGCAACCAGCAAATCACCGAAGCCCAGAGCCGGTCGCTCCAAGAAGAACGGGCGCGCGCTGAGCAATGGCGCGGTCGCGTGCAGGAACTGGAAGAGCAAGTCGAACAACTGCGGTTGGAATTGCGGCTGGAACGCCAAGGGAAATACCGTCGCGAGCCGCCGGAGGAAGCGGCGGGCGACGGCTCGCCAGCCACCGGCGAGGCCCCGGCGACAGGCACTCCCGAGCCGAAGAAACGCGGGCCGCCGTTCGGGCATCCCGGCTGGTATCGGCCGCTACCGGAAAAAGCGGATCGTACCGTGGACGTGCCCGCTCCCGGCCACTGCCCGCATTGCCGCGGGGACGTCCGGGTGTACCCGCGTCTGCCGGCCGAGGAACACTTTCAGGAAGACATTCAGGACGGCACCTGCCAGACGACTTGCTTTCGGCACCCCCAGGCGCGTTGCGGCCGCTGTCGGCGCTGGGTCCAGCAAGCCGGTGAAGGCGAATTGTTGCGTAAACGGATCGGCCCGCAGGCTCGGGCGCGGGCTGCGTGGCTGCGGAACCAAGTGGGCATGACGTGGCGGAAGGACGCCCAGGTACTGGAGGGCTTGCAGGGGCTGAAGGTCTGCCCCGGCACGTTGATCAACTTCGAGATCGACATGGCGCGCCAAGCCCAACCGCTGGTGGACGACATCGTGAAGAAACTGGCGTCCAGCGAAGGCGCGGTGCATTCCGACGGCACCGGCTGGCCGCTGGACGGGATTTCGGCGGCATTCTGGTTTCACGGGGACCAGCAACTGGCGCACTTTCACTTCGACGAGAGCCGAGCCGGCCAAGTGTCGCGCGACATCCTGGGCCCGGCCTTCGCGGGAACGCTGGTCACGGATTGCAGCACGGTGTATTGGCGGCACATCGCGGGGCGGAAGCAGAAATGCCTGGCGCATGTGCGACGGACGGCGCGGGACTGGAAAGCCCTGGCGCTGGGCGGGAAGCATCCGCAGGCGCGGCAGTTCTTCGACGACGTGATCGCGTGGGTGCAACGCGGTTGCCGATACCACCGCCAGCGAAAGCGTGGGGAGTTGTTGCGAGCCCAGGACCGGGCCGAGCAGAAGTGGCTGCGGACCGAGTTGAGACGGCTGGAGCAAATCGAGGTCGATCACCCCAAGGCGGCGACGCTGCAAGAGCGGCTGCAGACCTATCACGACGATTGGCTGGTGTTTCTCGATCATCCTGAGGTGCCACCCACCAATAATCTGGCCGAGCAAGCCTTGCGGCCGCTGGTCGTGTTGCGGAAGCTGACGTTCGGCAGCCGCAGCCGAGCCGGCGCTGAACGCCTGGCGAACATCCTGACGGTCGTGGAAACGGCGAAGCGACACGGGCATGACGTGTTAGCCTTCTTGTACAAGCTGCTCACCCGGTCGCCGGGCCGGATGCTGCGGTTCCTCTACGATACGCGCTAAGCGCCTCTACAGCGGGTGATCGCGTGTCGCCGCGGCCGCGAAGCCTGCTTCCCGACGATCGCCGACGCGCGCCGGTTCCCGGTGGCCATCGGCGGTTCTCTGTCACGGACATTTCTTGTCCGGGGTGGTGCTCTGCATCTCCTGGCGCGCTTCGCCGCTGGTCGCCATCCGACCTGAGGCCGAGCTGGGCCGCGTTGCGCGCCGGCGGTCGCGTTTCTGCCGCTCGCCGATCCGACGCTGACTTGACGAGTGCGCGGTCAGACAGACGCTCACGGGTGAGCTGACGATGTTTGGCCCCTCGCGCCTCCCTCGCATTCTGCGCCTTCCGCTCGCCCCCCTGGAAGTGCTGTGCGGGAACTAAACTGTTACGTTACCGCGACGGCAGCGGGATCCATCGCGTCGTCCACCGCCTGGAGCCCATTGTTCCGAAATCAGTGTGGCTCCGCAACGCCGCCGGGGACATGATCGGCGGCGTAGAGACCTTCCAGGACGCTTCGGACATGGTCCACGATTTGGAGCGGGCCAAGACGATCCAGCAGTTGGCCCTGCAGCACGACGTCCCCGAAGATGGTCGGGTCAAGTTTACGACGCATTACGTGCCTCATGCGATCGTAGGTGGCGACTACTACGCCATCGAAAAGCTGGACGAAGACTGCTACGGGGTGATGCTCGCGGATGTCATGGGGCATGGGATCGCGGCGGCCCTGTACACGATGCACCTCAGCTCGCTGTGGAATCGCCATCGCCGCCTGATCTGTCAGCCAGCGGAGTTTGCGGCGAAGCTGAACAACGAACTGGCCCGAGTCGTGAAGACGGACGAGTCCTTTGCCACCGCCGTCTGTGGGCTGTTGGATCTCCGGGACCGCGTGTTTCACTTTGCGGGTGCGGGCGGTCCGCAGGTGTTGCTGATGCACGCCGATGGGACGGCGGAGTGCTTAGAGACTTCCGGGCTGCCGCTGGCGATCATGGAGGATGCCGAATACGAAGAAGCACGCGTCGATCTTTGCCAAGGCGATCGCTTGCTGTTATTCAGCGACGGGGCCTTGGAGATCAGC
>JAWOHQ010000501.1:0-4944 GCA_046485105.1 Candidatus Competibacteraceae bacterium
GGGCACCCGCGCCCCGCGCAGGCGCTTGAAAGCCCCCTGCACGTAACCGCGCGGGGTGCTGCCCATCTCCACGGCGAACAGCGTGCCCTCGCAAAAATTGCCGATGATCAGCGAATCGGCCAGCCCCAGCAGGGGCGGACTGTCCACCACCACCTGGTCGAATTTTTCGGCGGCCAGGGCCAGCAACCCCACCATGCGCGCCGACGCCAACAGTTCGGCCGGATTGGGCGGCAAGGGTCCGGAAGTAATCACGAACAGGTTGGGAATCGAGGTCGGTTTGGCGATATCGACCGGCCGTAGATCCTCACCCGCCAAATAGTTGGTCAGTCCCACCTGATTGTCGAGTTGCAGGAAGCGATGAATCGAGGGCTTGCGCAAGTCGGCTTCAACCAGCAGGGTTTTCTTGCCGGCCTGGGCGAACTGGATGGCCAGGCTGAGGATGGTGGTGCTCTTGCCTTCGCCGCTCATGGCGCTGGTTACTGTCAGGAGGCGGGGTACGCCCTTGGCCGTCGAGAATTGCAGGGCGGTTCGCACCGAACGGTAGGCCTCGGCGAAGGCGGAACGGAGATCGTCGAGACCGATGAGGGCGATGGGCCGGTCGTCGCCGCGCGGTCGGTCCTTGTCGCGGATCCGGGGGATGATGCCCAACACCGGTACGCCCAACAGCTTTTCCAGATCCTCGGGCTGGTGGAAGGTATCGTCCAGATGCTCGAACAGGAAAGCCAGCCCGACGCCGCCCAGCAGGCCGAGCATCAGCGCCAGCAGGGCATTCCGGCGCAGATTGGGTTTATAGGGTCCGGCCGGTGCCTTGGCCTCGTCCACGATCGAAATATTATTCGTGCCGATTCCGGCCGCCACCCCCACTTCCTTGAACCGCTGCAACAGGCCATCGTACAACTGACGATTGGTGTCCACCTCGCGGCGCAGGATGTTGAGCTGAATGCTGCGGTCCTGCAATTCCAGTACGTCGCCCTTCGTCTGCTCGAGACTGCTCCTGAGCAACGCTTCCTCGGTCCTGGCGGCCTCATAGTTGGCGGTGATGGCCTCACGGATGTTGCCAATCTCCTGGTTGATCATGCTGTTGACCTGGCCGATCTGGTTACGCAGCTGCACCATGGCCGGATAGGCTGGCTTGTAGATGGTCAGATTCTCCTGGTATTGCGTCTCCAGTTGGGCCTTGGTGCCCTTCAGGGTCTGGATCATCCCGTTCTCCAGCACCTGACTCAAACCCTGCCCCTTGGTGGACAGCATCTGCCGATAGACCGCCTCGGCGGCGATCCGCCGTCTTTCGGCCTCGGCCAGCGCCTGATTGGTGGTGGTCAGCGTCTGATTGACGATATTCTGTTGGTTATCAACCTGGACGATTTCCTGCTCGCGGGCGAACTGGATCAGTTCCCGTTCGGAGTCCTCCAGCCTGGTCTTGACCTGCTGCAAGCGCTCCTGCAAAAAATTGCGGGCATAGGACGACGCCTCGAAGCGCCGCTCCAGGTTCAGTTCGATATAGTTCTTCGCCAAGGTGTTGAGGGCCGCCGCCGCCAGCTTGGGGTCGGGGCTGTCGTAGTGCAGCCTGACCAACCGCGAATCGCGCACCGGCTCGACGGTCAGGCCCCCGAGAAACCCGCTGATGATCCCCTCGATCCGCGCGGCTTCCGGGCGGGGTTCCGGGTTGGCCGCGTCGGCCCGCGGCCACCAGTCGGTCAACCAGCGCCGGATTTGGCTCAGCGTCGAGGGGGATTCGGACGATGGATCGGTCGAGCCCGACGGATTCTGATCCAGCGCCGGGGGGGATTCCGGCGGTGGGTTGGTCAAGCCCAGATCATTGACCACCCGCAACGCCAGGCTACGGCTCTTGAGCAAGGCGTACTGCGTCTGGTAGTAGTCCCACGAACGTCCGCCGGCGGTGGCGGGGGAAACCTCCTCGATCTGGACGACCTTGAGGTCTTCGGTGTCGATCTGCAGGGTCAGACTGGCGCGGTAGATCGGTGTCGTGAGATAGGTCGCGGTCACCACGGCGGTCACCACGATCAGCGTGAAGGCGAGGATGGTCCAGCGACGCTTGAGGATGACGCGCCACAGCGCGCGCAGGTCGATGGCGTCGTCTTCCGATTCCGCCTCGGCGGCGATTTCCAACGGCCGCGCCGGACCCAAGGGCGTCGCCACGCGCTCGACCAGTGGCCGACGTGGTTCGGGCTGATTGTCGCCCTCATGGATCAGAGAGGTGGGTTTGCTCATGAATGCTCGAGGTGATTTTGAGGTAACCGTTCGCGCCCCCTGCCCCAGCGCGCCGCGAACTCAGATTACAGGGGACTCAGAGCGCCAAAAAGCGAAACGGCACAATGAACTCGATCAGTTCCTTGGCGAACGCTTTACCCGTCGACTCGCCCACCTGCACGATATCGTCGTTGCGGACTTCGGGATCGCGCACTTCACCGGATCTGATTTTTTCCAGGTCAAATTCCTGGACGTCTCGCATGCCGTTAGGACCGACGCGAAAGATTTTGACGCTGCTCGGGTCGGCCACGCTGGTCAGTCCCTGGGCAGTAGCCAGCACCTGCAGCAGCGAGGTTTGACCCTTAAGCGGGTAGATGCCCGGACTTTTGACCGCGCCATCCACCGTGACCCGTTGACTGGTAAATTCCTTAATAAATACGCTGACTTGTGGGTCCTGTAAATAGTCTTGGGCCAACTTCTCGGCCAAGGCCGCCTCCAATTCCTCGCTGGTCAGCCCGGCGGCCTGGACCACCCCGATCAACGGCAGGGAAATCAGGCCCCGCGAATTGACCCGCACCGTGCGGTTCAGGGCCTCGATGCCGAACACCTGGAGTTCCAGCAAATCCTGCGGACCGATCCGGTAGTCCTGGTCCTGGGTCCCCCCGTCCAAGCCGGCGGGCGGAGCCGGCTCGCCAGACGCCAGCGGGGCATGGACGGCCTCGACGCCATCGGTGGACGGGGATCGGGGACTCGCGCAGGCGGCGACGAGCAATACCGTCAATACCACCCAACTCATCAGGAATTGTTTCATGACGCACACTCATTAAAAATCGCCACAGGCGCTAAAATTGCTACAGGCGCCGTCGCTGCTGGATCAGCGACCGCCAAACCATCGTTGCCACAAAGACCCACCCGAGCGGACCGGGGACGAGTTCACCACCCGGCCCGGCGTTGCCGGCAGACGGTCCGGGGCGATATTGTCCAGTATACCTTGCGGGCGGGTTTCCACCAGATGAACGGCCTCCTCGGCCCCCACCCAGCGCTCCGCCGCCCGCCGCCCCTCCGCCAGCAAGGGCGGTCGGCGGTCCGCGCCATGCGCGTCGGTGGCCAGGATCTGCACCCACCCCTCATCGAGCAGACGTTCGCCCCAGTAGCGGGCCGCTTCGCCAAACCGGCCGGTCAAACTGCCGGAAGTCACTTGTAGCCAAGCCCCCCGGCGCGCCAGTTCCACGAACGTCTCGTAGCGATCCTCGATCCAACTCAACCGTTCGGGATGGGTGATAACCGGCACATAGCCCGCCGCCAACAGCTCGAACACGGTTTCGGCCAATCGGGGCGGGGCCACGTGATGCGGAGGTTCCAGCAGGAAATAGCGGCTATCGTGCAGGGAGGGCACCCGGCCCGCGCGCAGTCCCGCCACCAGATCCGGGGCGATGTGGGTATCGGCGCCGTGGGTGAGTCGTAATGGGACGCCGGCCTCCACGAGTCGGGTCTGAAGCCCCGCCACGGCCTGTCGGATCGCCGGACCGTTATTCTCATACAGTCCGGGGTAGATGTGCGGCGTGCAGGCGGTCACGATAATCCCATCGGCGACGGCGATGCGCGCCATGGCCAGCGCGGTCGCCCAATCCGGCGCTCCATCATCAATGCCGGGCAACAGGTGGCAGTGCAGGTCGATCATGCGCGTTGGATCGGCAGGGTTCCCGATGAACCAGCGAACTTGCGGCGGACCGCTCAAGAGTCCTTGGCGAAAACGGCGTCCGTGTCCCGGGCGTTGCCGACGGTTTGTCGCCGCGCCCAAATCCGGGTGGTGAACCGATAGTACAGCAGGAAAACCCCCAGAAAGGCATAGAATTGCAGGGACTCGGGCACCCGCAGCCACCAGGCGGCCACCCCCAACGCGCCGGCGCCGGCGGCGACGGCGAGCAGGATGGCGGTTACCTGACCGTCGGACCAACCGCAACCGAGCAGCAGGTGGTGAAGGTGCTGGCGATCGGCGGCGCACGGATTGCGGCCGGCGCGGATCCGGCGCGTCATGACCGTCACTGTGTCCAGCACCGGCAGCGCGAGAAGCCACACCGCCGTCATCGGGGCCATGACGGCACCCTCGCCCTGGGACAGGCGGACCATGAACCAGGCCAGAGCAAAGCCCAGCAGGGTGCTGCCGGCGTCGCCCATGAACACACTGGCGCGGGCCCGCCAACGATGGCGCAGATTAAACACCAGAAATCCGGCGATCGCCATGGCCAGGCCCAGCAACGCGTTGAGATCGCCGGCGTGCGGGGACGGCGCCAGCAGATTCAAGACGATCAGCCACGCGACGGCGATCAGCGCCAGGCCACCGGCCAACCCGTCCAGTCCGTCGCTCATGTTAAACGCATTGACCGCGCCGACCACCCCGAACACGGTGAACAGCACCGCGATAGAACCCAGATACACCGGCCCCAGACCGAACAAATCGCCCAGTTCGTCCAGAACCACACCGCCTCCGTACACCATCAACAGGGCCGCGCCGATCTGAAACAGGAAGCGGGCGGCAGGTCGGACGAAACGGACGTCATCGTACAGGCCCACTGCGGTTAACAGGATCGCGCCCATCAGCAACTCCGGATACCCCTGCGGTTTTTCCGGCTGCAAGAACACGCTCAAACTGAAAGCGGCGCACATGGCGACCCCTCCGACCAACGGCACCGGCCCGTGGTGGTGCTTGCGCGTGCTGGGCCGATCCGCCCA
>JAWOHQ010000085.1:0-2636 GCA_046485105.1 Candidatus Competibacteraceae bacterium
AACGGGCTGACCCATGAGACCGGCGCCACGGGACGCCACCGGCCTTGGAACCGGCAGGCTTATCCCGCGTCGAATGCGCACCCGACTTTTGCGCCTTTTTGAACGCACCGCAGGGAAGATCTTATGAAAACGATCCTCATCACCGGCACGACCGACGGCATCGGGCGGGAAACCGCCCGGCAGTTGCTGGCGCTCGGCCATCGGGTCCTGCTGCACGGGCGCACGCGGGAACGCGCGCAACAGACCCTCGAAGCGCTCGACCGGGGGGCGGGCGCTCTCGCCGCCGCGCCGGTCTGGGGCGACCTGGCCGAGATGCGCCAGGTCCTGGCGCTGGCCGAACAAGTCAAACGACAGACTCCCGTCCTGGATGTCCTCCTCCACAACGCCGGGGTGTTCCAGCACCGGCGGCATCTGACCCCGGACGGTTTCGAAGCGACGATGGCGGTCAACCACTTCGCGCCCTTCCTGCTCACCCAGGCGCTGCTGGAGACGGTCCGGGCCAGCGCCCAAGGTCGGATCATCACAGTCAGCTCCATCGCCCACCAGGGCGGCTCGCTCGATTTGCAGGATCTCACCTTCGCCCGCCGCTTCGACGGCTACACCGCCTACGCTACCTCGAAACTGGCCAACATCCTGTTCACCCAAGCCCTGGCCCGGCGGCTAGCCGGTACGTTGGTAACCGCTAATTGCCTGCATCCGGGGGTGATCGACACCAAGCTGCTGCGCGGCGGATTCGGCATGGGCGGCGCGCCCGTCGCCAAGGGCGCGCGGACCTCGGTCTATCTGGCGACGGCGGACGCGGTCCGCACCACGACCGGGCAGTATTTCATCGACCGCCGGCCGGTCCAGCCTTCGGCTCACGCGCGCGACGACCGTCTGGCCGAGGCGCTCTGGCAGGCGTCCGTCGCCGCCTTGCAGCCCTTCCTAACCCCTTAAGGAATCGACCCCATGCTCCCTCCACCCCCACCGGTGCTGCTGGTTCTCGGCACGGATGCCGCCGGCAAGGATTATGTTGCCGATTTTCTCATCCGGCGCTGGCGAGCGGCGGGTTACCGTATCGAAAAACGGGCGGGCGGGTTTTCCGCCGCGCCCGCCGACGCCCGCTCCAGCAGCGAGCGCAAGGGCCGCTGGGGCCGCTTTCAGGAGCAAGTTTTTATCCGCCTCTTCCCGCTGCTGCGTCCGCTGCTGCCAGGCGCGGCAGGAAGGTTGCTGATGCGGGACCGTCGCCGCTTCCGCCCTGCGGATCGGCCCGTGGTCGTAGTCAGCCATACCGCCCTGCGTCTACTGGCCTTCCTCCGGGGTCAAGTCCTCGCGCCGCCGCCGCTATCCCCCGCCCTGCAACAAGCGTTGCGCGCCCTGCGGGAAACGACGAAGGCGACCGTCATCGTTCTGGATATCGACCCAGCGATCCGCCAGCGGCGCATCGGCGCCCGGATTGAATGCGGCACGGTGGATCCTTTTGACCGCTACATGCTGGCCGACCGGGTGCGGGCCGAGCGCATTGAGGGCTGTCTGGTCGAACTGGCGGTCGACTTCCTGAACGCTAAAGTGATTGAAAATAACGACTTGGATGCTGACGCGCTGGAAGCGGCGCTCGCCCGAGCATTGGAATCACCCACCCTGTGACCTCCACCCAGCGGGCAACCCCATTCGGCGGATTCGCCCCCGATCGATCGGCCACCGCTATTGGGATCGGCCCTACCGATGCCAGACGCCTTCAGTTCCGGTACCCGCCGATCCAAGAGACACGGAACGCGCCAGCGAGCCGTCAGTTTTGCTTGCTGCCTGAGAGCCGACGCGGGCGCCGCCGGGAAACCGACGGGAATGCTCGATTCGCAAGATCGACTGACCGGAAACCATGACGAGCGCCGCCCTCACTCGTCGACACCCCACCCAACCCGCGAGACCCGAACCATGAGTTGGAAGACCGCTCACCGATCCTTTTACTACGCCAACGCGCCCGAACCGGCCGATCCGCTGCTACCGCCGCGCGAGACCGCCCTGCTCTGCATCGATGTCCAGAATTACGGCCTGGCTCTCGCCGACGATCCCGCCGAACGCGCTCGTTGGGAGCCTTTTCACACCCGCATGCGCGGGACCGTCATCCCCACCTTGCGCGCCGTGCAGGAGCGGTTTCGGCGGCAAGGGATCGACGTCATCCACGCCCGGATCGCCTGTCTGCTGGAGGATGGCCGCGACCGCTCCCTGAGCCAGAAGCTGCCCGGCTGGAACAATCTGCGGATGCCGCTGACCAGTACGGCTTCCCAAATCATTCCCGAACTGGCGCCGGCGCCGGGGGAAATCGTGGTCACCAAGACCACGGACAGCGCCCTGACCGGCACCCACCTGCGGCTGGTGCTCGCCAACATGGGCATCCGCAACGTCATCGTCACCGGCATCTACACCGATCAGTGCGTGTCCTCGACGGTGCGCGGCCTGGCCGATGAAAGTTTCTTCGTCGTGCTGTTGGAAGACTGTTGCGCCGCCGGCGCCGAGGACCTGCACCAGAAGGAATTGGAGATTCTCAATCGGATCTACTGCCAGGTCATGAGCAGCGCCGAACTGCTCGACCTCATGGGGCTGCGCTGAGCGCCGCTCGCCGCTTCGATCGGGGTTGCGACGTGCCCGCCGTCCGT
>JAWOHQ010000218.1:0-5203 GCA_046485105.1 Candidatus Competibacteraceae bacterium
CAGGTCATAAGAATGAAAACCGAATTTGCTGTTCTTGGCGTTCATACTCAAATTTTAAGGGCCACGCGGTCGTGCGCCGGTCGGGTGCATTGATCGCGCAGGTGTTGTTGGCGGCGCTCGGCGCGGTGCTCGGTGCGGTGCTGCTGGACCTGCGCGCGCCGCTGGCGGTATTGCCGCTGGTGGCGGCGGGATGGGCGGGCGCGCTGTTGCTGGTCTGGCGGTATGGACCGCGGTGGTTGGCGGCGTTTCGCCCGGCGTTGGAGCCCTGGCTGATCGGCCTGCCCGTGCTGAGTTTGGGATTGCTGTTCGTCGTCCCGGAATTCAGTGGTTGGGTATGGGCGGCGACGCTGTTTTTACTGGCGGCGGCGGCGCTGGCCTGGGGCGGTTGGCGAGACGAGGATTTCTCGACCCGAGCCGGGTTGCTGTTGGCGCTGGCCGGCGGTTACGCGCTCTGGTGGGTGAATGCGGCGGCGTTCGCGTGGACGACGCTGGTGGGTTTGGCCCCCTGGTACGCCTTGCAGACCGGGTTGTTGTGGCTGGCGGTGCTGGCGATCCGGCGCCCTTGCCCCCTCACCCCAGCCCTCTCCCCCATGAATGGGGGAGAGGGGGCCGAACGCTTGCAGCGCGGGACGGTCGTTGCCGCCGAGGAGGAGGAGATAAGCCCGCGCGGTTGGCGAGATGATCTGACGCGGGCGGCGGGCGGTCTGATTCCTGGTTTGCTGGTCCTGAGCGGGCTGTGGCTGGTCCTGCATGGTTATGTCGTGGTGGGGGCTCTGGCCGGATCCGGTCTCTCGCCATGGTATTTCGGCGTTCCCGCCGATCCGTTGGCGGCCGGCGCGGCGCTGGCGCTGTTGACCGGTCTGGCGACGGCGCGGGCTGGGCGGCGGCCCGACGAACCGATCTGGGTCTATGTCGCCGCGCTGTTGCTGGGAGCATTGGCCGGTTATGGGCGCTTGCTGGTCCTGGGACTGGCGCCGCCGACCGTGGGCGATACCGTGGCGCTCATGGCGGCGGGCTATGCCGCGTTCCTGCTGCATCAATGGACCGGCGCGCCGCCGCTGTATCGGTTGGCGTTGCTCTTGCCGGTGCTGGCGCTGGCGACCGCGCCGTGGCAACTGGCCTCGCTGTGGACCGGCGGAACGCTGTTGGCGGCGGCCGTCCTGTATCTGTCGCTGGCCGGGACGCTGCGCAATCCCTTGCCGCTGTATCTGGGAGTGCTGGCGCTGAATGGGGCGGTTTATCTCTGGGCGCCCCTGTGGGCGGAGCGTTACGGACTGTGGCAGTTCTACCTGATTCCGGCGACGGTCTCGGTGCTGGCGCTGCTGCACCTGCATCGGCGGGAGCTGCGGCCATCGGTATTGAGCGGCGCGCGGCTGGCGGCGTCGAGCGTGCTGTACGCCGGGGTGGGCCTGGATGTGTTTCTGCGGTCGGAACTGGGGGTTTTCATGCTGGCGCTGGCGCTGGCGTTGTTGGGGATCGCGGTCGGTGTCGCGTTGCGCATTCGCGCCTTCCTGTACGCCGGGGTGGCGTTCCTGGTGCTGAACGTGGCCGGGCAACTGCTGCGCTTCTATCCGGAACAGGGTTTGGGCCGGGCGCTGATCCTCTTGGGGCTGGGCGCGGTGATTACCTTGGGCATGGTGGTGTTCAGCCTCAAACGCGAGGCAATTTTGCAACGGGTGCGGATCGCGCGCGCCGATTTGGCGGCGTGGGAGTGAAGGTGTTACGGGCCTACGAAGCTCTTTACTTTAAACCTTTCCCCTCATTCCTCAGGTCCGAAACAATGGGCGTAATCGCTGCAAACCGCACAGGAAGGCGCGCGACAGAGATAAACGCCTTCCTGTTCGCAAAGCTGCTTGTAGAGAAACTTCTTCCACTTCATGTCGCGGTCGTTGCGCGCCGCCAGCGCCGGAAAATTGCGGATCATCAGTGCGCTCAGATCCCGCCGCGACCATAACCCCAAGTCCTCCCAGAGATGGTTGTTGGCCATGCAGCCGGTAGCGACGATCTCGCTCAGCCACCCCTCCGAAGGGTCCTGTCCGGCCCGGTGCAGCCGCAGCAGGTTGACCAGTTCGTCCTTTTCCTCCAGCAGGCGCGCATCCCAGAGCAGCGGCGGGCGACGGGGGATACGCGGCGGAACCGCATTGGGAAAGTGCCACGCCAGCAACGCCTGATAATCCTCGGGCCGCAGTCCTAACCCCGGTGGCAATGCCCCGCCGCCGACCGCTTGCGTCGCCAGCATCCGGGCCAGGGTCTCGTCGTTGGGCAAGCCACGGCGATGGTCGATCAGGAAGTCATGCACTTCCCGCCGGGGATCGTCGCCCCCGGGATGCGCTGAGGATTCCAGCCGCAACGACAACCACATGAGCGGGGACCGTCAATACTCGACCAGGATTTCTTCATCCCGCACGATCATCTGACAGGCTAGCCGCCAGGGTGGCGGAATGTCATCGACCAGGATGCGTTCGATATCCTCATCAGTCAGTTTGCCCAATTGTTTCAGCAGATTTCTTTCTTTCTCCGTCGGGGGACCACTCATCCGAGGCTTTTTATCAAGGCTCGTTACTTTGACCAGGCAAGTGCCGCATTCACCATCCTGGCAATCGAAGGCGATGGGAATCTTATTATCCTTGGCGATCTTCAAAACCGTTTCGATATGGCTGCCAGCCGGAGCATAAACAGTTTTGAGTGGATGCTTGGGATTTGAAAAGTTTATTAACGGCATTAGCCTGTCTCCTAATAAAGAGTGGTGTTCTTAAGCCGGCCGCACCACGATTTCGCCGCCCAGAACTTGCGCCTGACAGGCCAACCGGAAATCCGCGCCGGCGTAGTGTTCCTTGAGGAGCCGGCTCTCCAGTACCGAGGGTTCGGTCAGGTGTTCCATGCCGTCCATGACTTTCATCAGGCAGGTCGCGCAATCGCCCTCGCGGCAGCCATAGATGATGCCTGAATTAACCTTGTCGGAGATCTCGATGACCCGGCTTCCGGCCGGTACGGTGACGGTGACGCCGATATCGGCGAAGGTGAGTTGGGCTTTGGCCATGAAGAGTCGTCTCGGTAAGAATCGGTAAGAAGAAGGGTAAAGAGGATCAACTCGCGGTCGCGCGCGATGGGGCTATCGCCATCATCAGTCGACCGCTGGCCCGCCAGCCGTCGTAAAGCGCCCGCAGGGCCTGATCGATCGATTTGTCGGCATGTTCGCTGTTGGGCTCGATGCCGGCGGATTCCAGCGCCCGCCACGGCGTGAAGCCGACCCGCGAACACAAGATCGCCGCGCAGTCGTGCAGGGCGAGAATCGCGCCGGCCAGCGCCGTTTCCCCGTCGCCGCAGGTGACCGGACCGTGACAGTAGCGGGCGATCTCCCGGCGCTCGACCAAGCGCGCGTCGTGAGCGGATACGTCGTAAATCAGCAATTCGCGCAAATGGCCGAAGTGGGCGTCGATGGTCTGTCCGTTCAGGCTGCCCACCGCGATCCGCAACGGTTGGTCGGGGGTCGGACGGCGCAGCGGGACGACGGTCGAGCGCTGCGGTGGGGCGGCGGCGGATAGGGCCGGGGCCGCGTTCTCCAATCGGCGCACGATGGCCGCGCGAACCGCGGTGCGCTTGGCCATGGCCGCTTGCGGGTCGATGGTCTCGGCCGCGACTTTCTCGATGCTGAATTCGGCGTTGCGATCATCGCCCAGCATTCCGGTCGCATCGGCCCGACATTGCTGGCAGTGGCTCATCATCGTCGAACTGGTCTCGCAGGCGGCGCGCGCCGCCGCCAGTTCCTCGGCGGTCGGTTCGCGTTGCCCGGTGAGGCCATAATGCGTGCCGTGTTCCGCGCGAGCGATCAGCGGCATGACGTTGTGCAGAATCGCGCCTTTCTCGCGCACCACCCGGCTGACTTCTGGCAGGTGGGCGTCGTTGACGCCGGGGATCAGCACCGAGTTGATCTTGACTTGGACGCCGCGCGCCGTCAGTTCCTCCAGACCGCGCAGTTGTTGGGCGATGAGCGTTTCCGCTGCTTCGCGCCCGCGCAGCCGGCGGCCTTGCCAGACGATCCACGGATAAATTTGGGCGCCGATCTCCGGGTCCACGCTGTTGATGGTGATGGTGACATGGTGGACGCCGTGCGCCACGATGTTATCCACCTGTTCCGGCAGCGCCAGCCCGTTGGTGGACAGACACAGCATGAGGTCGGGGGCCTGCGCCCGCAGTTCGCGCAGGGTGGCGAACACCGGTTCGGGGTTGGCCAGCGGATCGCCTGGCCCGGCGATGCCGACCACCGCCAGATGGGGGATGTTCGCGCCGACTACGAGCGCCTTGCTGACCGCCTGCTCCGGAGTGAGCAATTCCGACACCACGCCGGGGCGTGATTCGTTGCTGCAATGGTATTTACGATTGCAGTAATGGCACTGGATGTTGCATTTCGGCGCGACCGCCAGATGCAGGCGGGCAAAATGCCGGTGCGCTTCCGGGGAATAACAGGGGTGAAGCGCCGCCGGCGGGGGGCTGGCGGCCGACGGTTGACTAATGAGTTCCATGCGCGTGTTCCCTCGGAGCGGTGAAGTCGTCGAGGGCGGATTGCAAACCCGCCACCGCCCGCGGATGGGCGGCAGGGGGTTCGTTAGCAACTGCCGTGCCTAATCGTGGAGAAAAATTAACTCGCTGTCTGAGTTAGTTTTTCTGGGGAAGGGCTGCGGGCGATGTCGCAAAGGCCACGGCGCGACGGCGGCGATTGTCGCCAATGGCACAAGCGCGGGCGGCGGATGGTGCGGAGTTTGCGCCGGGGCGGGCGGCTCCCGGCGTTCAAGGGTCCAGGTTGCCGTAAATCCGGGCGACCGCCAGCGTGGCGTCGGTGTTCTTCTGTTTGGGAATGAGCAATTCGGCCAGATAGTTATGACTGACCAGCCGTTCGGCGTGCGCCAGCGCCGCGGCTTCGGCGACCCCGTAGCAACCGGTTTCCCGAAAGACGATCTCGGACTTGCGGCTGAGTCGGTCGCCGTAGTCGTGCAGCACGGCGGCGGGATAGAAGTGAATCGGCAGTCCCAGCGTCGCCGCCAGTCGATGCAAGCCCGGCTCGTCCTGTTTCAGTTCGATGCTGGCCAGCGCGCATAGCTCGTGGCGTTGCAGGCCGTGGCGGGCGAGGGTCTGGTCGAGCAGTTCCAGCAACGGTTCCAGCGAACAGCCGCGATTGCAGCCGAGACCGGCCACCAGCAGCGGC
>JAWOHQ010000281.1:0-3034 GCA_046485105.1 Candidatus Competibacteraceae bacterium
CCAGTGCGCGGTGCGGGTAGTGAGTACGAACAATCGTTGCAGGCGTTGGTCCCGGGCTTGGCGTTCGATAAAGCGCAGCAGCGCATCGGCGCGCCCGCTGTTGCGGTAGTCCGGATGTACGGCGACACAGGCCAGTTCGCCCAGGCGTTCTTCGGGAAAGGGATACAGCGCCACGCAACCGATGATGGCCCCGTCGCGCTCCAATAGGCTGAAGCGCTCGATTTCCATTTCCAGGCGTTCGCGCGAGCGCCGGACCAGGGTGCCGTCGGCTTCCAGCGGCTGGAGCAGTTCCAGGATGCCACCGACGTCGTCGATAGTGGCCGGCCGCAGCCCTTCGTAGAGATCGCCGGTGATCAGCGCACCGTCGCCGTCGCGGGTGAACAGCTCCAGCAGCAGCGCGCCGTCGGTCCGCCGGTCGAGCAGATGTACCCGGCGCACCCCGCCTTGACAGGCTCGCAGCGCCTGACGGAGATGCCGGGCGGTTTCCTCGGGCAGGTCCGGGGATTCGGTCAGCCGGCGGGCGGCGTCGCCGGGATGCAGTTCGCGGATCGGCCGGCCGGCCGGGTCGCGCAGTGGGGGGCTTTCGCTCAGGATCAGCAGCTTGTCGGCGCGCAGGGCCAGGGCGGTCGCGGTGGCGAGATCCTCGGCGCCGAGATTGAAAATCTCTCCGGTCGGCGAATAGCCCAGCGGCGACAGCAGCACGATGGCGTCCTGCTCCAGCCACTGGCGGATGGCGCGGTCGTCGATTCTGCGCACCTCGCCGGTGAAGCCGTAATCCACCCCGTCGCGCACGCCCAGCGGCCGGGCGGTGACCAGGTTGCCAGACACCACCCGCAGGCGCGCGCCGTGCATCGGCGAGTTGGCCAAGCCCATCGACAGCCGGGCCTCGACCCGGATGCGCACTCGGCCCACCGCCTGCTTGACGTAGCGGAGATCGTCGGCCTCGGTCACGCGCAGGCCGTTGACGTAGCGCCACTCGCGGCCGGCTTCGCGCAGTCGCGCCTCGATCTGGGTTCGGGCGCCGTGGACCAGCACCAGACGGATGCCCAGACTGTGCAGCAGGGCGAGATCGTGAATCAGGCTGGAAAAATGCTCGGCCTCGACGGCTTCGCCGCCGAACTGCACGACGAAGATTTTGCCGCGATGGGCGTTGATGTAGGGGCCGGCCTGCCGGAACCAGTGGACGAACTGCCTCGAATCCATGGGTTGCACTCGGTGGGTCGCGAATGGCCGGCGATTATGCCAGAGCGGCGGAGCAAGCTCATCTCCTCGATGCGCTGCGTTCGCTGGCTCCGTGCTATTGCGCCGAATGGATGGTCTATGCTGAAGACCCCTATTGAGGAGCATGCCGTGATACGCAATTTGCCACTGACCCTCCTGATGTTGAGCCTGATCCTGGCGGCGCCGAGTCTGGCCGCGCCACCGGCGTCGGTGCAGCGCTATTTCCAGGATCTCCAAGCGCTAAGGGCGGATTTCATCCAGCGGGTGTTCGACGAACGGGCGCGGATCGTGCAGACTTCCAGCGGGCAGATGCTGATGCGGAAACCCGGCCAGTTTCGCTGGAATTACCGAACCCCCGCCGAGCAAATCATCATCGCCGACGGCGAGCGGCTGTGGGCCTACGACGTCGATCTGGAACAGGTGACGGTCCGGCGGCTCGATCGGGCGCTGGGGTCGACGCCGCTGGCGCTGCTGAGCGGCGCGGCGCCTATCGAGGAATCCTTCAAGGTGGGCGGCGCTCAGCGTCGGGATGGCCTGGACTGGTACGAACTGACCCCCAGGGAGCCACAGTCCGAGTTCCGGGCGCTGCGGGTGGCGTTCAAGGGTGAAACCCTGGTCAGCCTGGAACTGGAAGACCATTTTGGCCAACGCACCCGGCTGGATTTCCAAAATCTGGAAAGCAATCCCGACTTCGATCCCGCCCTGCTGCGCTTCACCCCGCCGCCCGGCGTGGACGTGGTCGGCGACCCCGGTTGAGCGGGGATGGCCGCCGCCGATCCTCGCCGCCCCCTGGCCGACCGGATGCGGCCGCGCCTTCTGGATGAGTTTGTCGGTCAGGTCCACCTGCTGGCGCCCGGCAAGCCGCTGCGGACCGCCATCGAACGGGGCCAACCGCATTCCATGGTGCTGTGGGGACCCCCCGGCGCCGGCAAGACCACGCTGGCGGAATTGCTGGCCGGGGCGGGCCAGGCCGAATTTCTCCGGTTGTCGGCGGTGATGGCTGGGGTGCGCGACGTGCGGGCGGCGGTGGAACGGGCCCAGGCGCTCTGGCGCGAGCACCAGCGGCGCACCGTGCTGTTTGTGGACGAAGTTCACCGTTTCAATAAGGCCCAGCAGGACGCCTTCCTGCCCTACGTCGAGGACGGTACGCTGACCTTCATCGGCGCCACCACCGAAAATCCCGGCTTCGCGCTCAACAACGCCCTGTTGTCGCGGGTGCGGGTCTACGTGCTGAGCAGCCTCGACGCCGCCGCCATCCGCCAACTGGTGGACCGGGCCCTGAGCGACCTCGAACGCGGACTGGGCGGGCGTTGGCCGCTGTCCGAGGCGGCGCGGGAACGGCTGGCTCAGTCCGCCGACGGCGACGCGCGCCGGGCCCTGATCTGGCTGGAACTGGCGGCGGAGTTGGCGGAGGCGCAAGGCATCACCCTGGAAGCCGCGCTGCCGGAGGTCATGAACGATGGGGCAGGGCGGCGCTTCGACCGGGGCGGCGACCTGTTCTACGATCAGATTTCCGCCCTGCACAAGGCGGTGCGCGGCAGCAGTCCCGACGCGGCGCTGTACTGGCTGGCCCGGATGCTGGACGGCGGTTGTGATCCGCTCTACCTGGCCCGGCGAGTGGTGCGCATGGCCAGCGAGGACATCGGCAACGCCGACCCGCGCGCTTTGCAACTGGCGCTGAACGCCTGGGAGACCCAGGAGCGGATGGGCAGTCCCGAGGGCGAACTGGCCATCGCCCAAGCCGTGGTCTATCTGGCGGTCGCGCCCAAAAGCAACGCGGTCTACATTGCATTTGCCGCCGCCCGTCGCGATG
>JAWOHQ010000312.1:0-4677 GCA_046485105.1 Candidatus Competibacteraceae bacterium
TTGCCGGGTCGCCTCCATCAGCCGCAAGACCAGTTCCTCGAACCGGCTGGGGATGTCGTCCCGGGTCAGGGTGAGGTTCCAGCGCGCCGCCGCCTCGTCCAGTTGCGCGACGATGCGCTGATCCAGTTCTTCGCGGGAACGCAACACGCCGGGACTGAAATCGAAGCGCAGCACCGGATAGGAACGGCTCCAGTCCCAGTGCGCTTCCAGATACAGCCCTGCGAACAGCTCCCGACTCCCGGCGAAGGCTTCGGCCAGGGTATCGACGAACAGGCTCTTGCCGAAGCGGCGGGGCCGGGCCAGGAAGTAGTATTTGCCTTGCTCGGCCAGTTGGGCGACGAAGGGCGTTTTATCGACGTAGGCGTAGCCCTGAGTGCGCATCTCGCGCAAGTTTTGCAGGCCGATGGGGAGCTTGCGCATGGCGGCGGTTGGATTGGGTCGGCGTGATGTCAGCGAAGCACTTCTTACAATGGTACCCAGTATACACTCTGGAAGTCCGCGCCCCCGCGTGCAATGGATTTCCCTTCCTGGTTACCGGATCTTCATTTCGATGTGCTGACCTGCCTGCGCCAGTATCGGCGGGCGGCGCGGGAACCGGTCCGATGACCGATGCGGATTTAGTTGAGAAGAAGCGGGCGTTCATCGAGACCGGCGGGCGGCGGTATGGGTTGGTTATTCGTCGCCGATCACGCAGCGGAATACCCCAACCACTCGTCCAGCCGGGCGTGGACTTCGGTGACGCCTTGCCTGTTCAGCGCCGAGAACAGTTGCGCGCTGGCCTGCGGATAGTCGGTTCCGAGCGTCGCCTGCACGTGGCGCAGCGCCGTTTGCGCCGCGCCGCGACTCAGCTTATCGGCTTTGGTCAGCAGGATGTGAACCGGAAGATGACGGTAGGCGCATGTCTCCAGGAGTTGGCGATCCATGACCGTCAACGGATGGCGAATATCCATCAACAACAACAGGCCGCACAGGGCGGTGCGCTCGCGCAAATAGCGCTCGAGGAGCGCCTGCCAGTGGCGGCGGATCGCGTCCGGTACGCGGGCATAACCATAGCCGGGCAGGTCCACCAGATAGCGCTCGGGTTCCACCGTGAAGAAATTCAGCAACTGGGTGCGTCCTGGGGTTTTGCTGACCCGGGCGAGCTGCCGTTGCCCGGTCAGGACGTTGAGGGCGCTGGACTTGCCGGCGTTGGAGCGGCCGGCGAAGGCTACCTCCCGTCCGGCGTCGGGTGGCAGTTGTGAGAAAGCATTGACGCTGTTAAGAAAATGAACGGAACGATAACGGCTGGCGGCGGCGATGGTCTCGGATATGGGCATGGCTTGGCTAGGGTTTTTCATTGAACTTATAGGCTGAAACTGGTATAAAAAACCGCCGCTTTCGCAGGGCTGAACCCAATCGAGCAAGCTCTATCGAGGGGCTTGCGGGACAACGAGTTTAGCAGATCGGGAATTGCGCTCTCACCGTAATCGGATGACGGTCCGCGGCGCAGGCGACCCGCATCGTACAGGAGCCTTCCAAAAATGAAAAAGTTCGTTGTGATCGCCGCGACGTGCGCCTTGTTCGGTTCCGCGACCGCCGCGCTGGCCGCCGGCGACGCCACCGCCGGTCGGGCCAAGTCCGCCACCTGCGCGGCTTGCCACAATGCGGATGGCAATAGCGCCAATCCTGAATACCCCAAGCTGGCCGGATTGGGCGCGGGTTATCTGTTCAAGCAACTCCAGGAATACAAGGACGGAACCCGGCCCAACGCCATCATGCTCGGCATGTCGGCGGCGCTGAGCGAACAGGACATGCTGGATCTAGCCGCCTTCTACGCCTCGCAGACCATCGCGCGCGGCGCCGCCGATCCGGAATTGGCGCCGCTGGGCCAGGCCACTTTTCTCGGTGGCAATCTGAGTAGCGGCGTCTCGGCCTGTATCGCCTGCCACGGGCCGGCGGGCGCCGGCAATCCGGCCGCCAAGTTCCCGGCGCTGGCGGGCCAGCACGCCCAATACACCGAAGCGCAACTGAAGGCGTTTCGCTCCATGGAGCGCGCCAACGACGCCGGGCAGATGATGCGCAACATCGCCGCCCGGATGACCGACGCCGAAATCAAGGCGGTCTCGTCCTATATTCAAGGCTTACAATAGGGTCCGGTCTGGTCCAGGCCGGAGATTCCGATGGCTTGCGGGGTGGTCGAGAGACCACCCCATTCTTTTTTCAGCGGCGACCTCGGTCGTCGTCGCGATCCCCTCCGGGCCGGGCCGTGAACGGATTCCAGCCGACCGGGTCTCAAGAAATTCAATAACGACTCCCAAATCTCGTCGTGAACGATCCTTCCGCGCCCATCGCGCCCGTTGTCTCCGCGCCCAAACCGGTCCGCCGGCGCAGCCTGGGGTGGGTAGCGTTGGAATTCCTGGGCTCCATGAACCTGGCTATCACGCTGCTGGTCGTGGTGGCTATCGCGTCGGTGATCGGCACGGTGTTGCAGCAGAACCAGCCCTATTCCGACTATATGCTCAAGCTCGGGCCGTTCTGGTTCGAGGTGTTCCGCGGACTGGGGCTGTACGATGTCTATGGCGCCGCCTGGTTCATCGGCATCCTGGCGTTTCTGATTCTGTCCACCAGCGTTTGTATTTACCGCAAGGCGCCGGTGATTCTGCGGGAGATGAACCGATTTCGCACCCAGGTGCAACTGCATTCGTTGCGCGGATTCCACCAGCGCGCCGAATGGCGCTTGCCGGAGCGCGATCCCAGCACGGCGCAGGCGGAGGTGACCGGGGTTCTGCGCGCCTGGCGTTACCGGTGGCGGGTCGAGGACCGGGGCGATCATCGGATCGTGGCGGCGATGAAGGGTCGGTTCAGCCGGCTGGGTTATCTGTGTACCCATGTCGCGGTGGTGGTGATCGGGGTGAGTGGTCTGCTGGACGGCAACCTTTGGCTGAAGATCAAGGAATGGCGCGGTGAGATCGTGGTCGAGACCCGCGACCTGATGGCGCGCGACATCCCACCGGCCAGCCGGCTGGCGCCCGGCGCGGCGCCGGCGTTTCGCGGCAACGTGATGCTGCCCGAGGGCAGCGCCGCCAATTTCGTGTTTCTGCGGGTGCGCGACGGTTTTCTGTTGCAGGAACTGCCGTTCGCCATCGAGCTGGTGAATTTCCAGGTGGAATACCATACCACCGGCCAACCCAAGTCCTTTCTCAGCCAGGTGCGGATTCACGATCAGCAACACTTGGGCGATCAGCCGCTCGAGGCGGAGATCCGGGTCAATCACCCGTTGACCTATCGTGGTTACACCCTCTACCAGTCTGATTTTGGCGATGGCGGGTCCAAGCTGGAACTGCGCGTCTGGCCGTTGACCACCCCGCAACCGGAACCGGTCGCCGTCCAGGGCGCGGTGGGCGAGACCCTGGGAATTTCGGGGCCGGCGGGTCCCCTGAGTCTGGAGCTGGACGATTTTCGGCTGTTCAATCTGCTACCGGAGCCCGATAGCCAGCCCGGCGACCGCAAGTTCCGCAGTTTTGGCCCCAGCTTCAGCTTCAAGCTGCGCGACGCGGCCGGTGAGGCGCGGGAATATTTCAACTACATGGCCCCGGTGCAACTCGAAGGCCGCTGGTTCTACATCAGCGGCATGCGCGACCGGCCGAGCGCCCCGTTCCGCTATCTACACATCCCGATGGACCCGAACCAGGGTCCGGAGCGGTTTTTACGTTTCAACGCCCGATTGCGCGATGCGGCCGGCTTGCGCGAGTTATTGGCGCGGTCCGCGCCCTTGGCCGAAAACGTGGATTTACAGCGCGATCTCGATCAGGTCCGCTTGACTCTGGTCGAACTGTTCGTGCGGGGCGGCTTCGCGGCGGTGAACGAGCGGGCCCGGGCGGTGGTGCCGGCCGAACGCCTCCAGGAAGCGACCACGCTGTACCTGAATCTCCTGCGCGATACGCTGGCGGAGGTGTTCATTGAGGTGCTGCGCGAGGAAGGCGTCAACCTGGATGAGGGCGTGGACGAACGGGAGGAAGCGTTCTTCAACGATGCCGTGTCCGCGCTGACGGCCCTGCCGGAGCACGGGTCGCCGTTTTTTCCGCAACTGACCGGATTCCAGCAGGTGGAGGCATCCGGTTTGCAAGTGACCCGGAGTGCGGTCACCCGTATCGTGTATGCGGGTTTCACGCTGTTGGTCATCGGCATCTTTATCATGTTCTATACTTCGCACCGGCGACTGTGGGTCTGGCTGGCGGTCGAGGACGACGGCGCCCGGGTGGTGGTGGCCGGCGCCAGCAACCGCCGTCAGGCGGAATTCGCCGGCGAATTCGCCGCGATCCAAGCGGCTCTGGCGGGGCGGTTGGGCGCGCCGGAAGTGGTTGGCCCCGCGTCCATGACGGTATCTCCGGAGATGGAGACGGAGACGGAGGCGGGCGCGCGGCCCGACCGCGACCCGGGGACTGAAGAATGATCGGACGACTGGGGATTCCATGGGCTGGGGCGGGTTTCAACCCGCCCTTTTAATAATGAGGCGAATTGACGATGTCGGTAACGCGCGAAGCGATGCTGGAACAATGGGAGCGTCCCTCCCCTTGGCAACGGTTGACGGGCCGGAACCTGCTCTGGGCGCTGGCGGTTCTCGTGGGCTCGATAGCCGTCTGGTGGGTCTACCGATCGTACATGGATGGCTACGAGGTCGCCATTCAGATCGGCTCT
>JAWOHQ010000330.1:0-19971 GCA_046485105.1 Candidatus Competibacteraceae bacterium
TCGGAACTTTCCGCGATCTCCGAAGCCGGGATGGCGTAGCGACTGGCGTTGGGACCGATGATCGCCAGGACCTCATCCTGGGTGATCAGCTTCTGGGCGGCCGAAGCGGCCTGGTCGGCCTTGCCGGCATTGTCTTCCACCACCAGAACCACTTTCATTTTCTCTTCGCCGACTTGCAGGCCGCCGGCGTCATTGATCTCCTTGACCGCCATCTCGGCGGCGTTCCGGCAGGAAGCGCCCACGGCCGGCATGTCGCCGGTCAACTCGGCGATGACCCCCAATTTGAGGGTTTTCTGGGCTCCCCAGGCGGTCGCGCCCAGGGAGACCAGCACCACGAATAACAGCAGGGACAGCGTCTTTCTCATAAACCCTCCTCTTCAATGAACGTCATGTGTTGTTGGATCGTAATGAGTATAGCTTCATCGTGACCGATGACACGGCTGTTTACAGCGAGCCCCTGGCTTCCCAGGAGGGCGCGATGACCTGTTCGGAGCGCTTGCGGCAAACCGCTTCAAGCTCCTTGATAATGGCCTCCATGCCGATCAACTTCTCCAGAATGGCGCGGATATCGCTCAAGGTAAAAATCACATCCACGTCCATCTCCAGGTACTTCTCGCGCTCGTTGCGTTCCACTCGCTCCATGGCGGCCTGAATGCTTTCCATTTTTTCCACGTCGCCGCCCAACAGATGGATGAATACGCGAAGCTTCTGCTGTTGCTGGACCATCCAGTCATGGTATCGGTACAACAGTTCGTAACCGTCCTCGATCGAGTAGGCCTGGTAGCGGAACTTGAGCTTGAGATCCTCGAAGGTTCTGTGCCGATAGATCTTGCCCTCCTTCCACTGCGCGATGGTCAGGCCGACCTCGATAGGCAGGAAATCCACCCCGGCCTGAATGCGATTCTTGATGAATTCCAGCTCCTGGGCTTCCCTCTCAATCGCCTCGGCGGTCAAACGCACCTGTTGGTGAACCGCCACAGTCCGGGTATGGGTCTTCCGCGCCGCTGGATCAGGAGTGGTTGCGGCGACCAACCGTCGTCCTTCCCGTTCGGCCTCGAGCCATTCGGCAATGGCTTCCTCGACGGCTCGCATGCGCGCATCGACCTCCTCGGCTTCTCGCCGCTCTTCCACGGACCGCCGCAGATGGACGCGGTCAGCCTCGGCTCGTTCGGCCGCCGCCCATTCGGCGATGGCCTGTTCCACGGCCGCCTTTTCCCGAGCCGCATGTTCCAGAGCCATTTTCTCCATGGCCGCCCGTTTCGCCGCCAATCGCTCCGCCGCCGCCCGGGCGATCGACGCTTCCTTCGCCGCCGCCCGCTCCGCCGCCGCCTTCTTCGCCGCCGCCTTCTCCACCGCTGCCCGCTTCACCGCCGACACCTGTTCCTCGATCCGTTGCTTCCGTCGCCAGGTATGCTCGACGAACAACCACCCCGCGAGCGCGATGACCGCCACGACCACCAGCAAAACCATTGCGTTTGTCAGTTGCCACATACTCATGGGCTGTATTTTCCAAGCCGCCGATCCTGAACCCGATTTTTTGTCATTGCCGCCGAGCGCGCACCGGGGATCCGGTCACGCGCTCGGTCCGGCTTCGCCGCCGAACAGATCCAACAGCCGCGGCAGCAGGAGCGCCAACTCCCCGGTCATCAGAGCGAACTCGGCGTCCAATACCGCCTCCAGCGAGTCGGTTCTACGGTCCCGCAGCGACTCCCTGACCACGTCGAGGAAGCGAAGCCGACGAATCACCAACGCCTCATCCAGCACGAAAGCAACCCGCTCGTTCCAGATCAAACCCAGTTGGGTCACCTGCTTGCCCGCTTCCAGATGGCCGCGAATTTCATCGCCGGTCAAGTCCTGTCCCCGACAACGCACCACCCCGCCGGTTTCGCTCGCCTCCCGCAACTCGCAGACATCGCCCAAGGCGAATTCCGCCGGCGCCCGCCCCTCGGCCAGCCAGGCGGTCATGACCGCCGTCACCGGTTTCCTGACTTCAGGCGGAGCGATGGCCAGCGTCTCCAGACTCTTGCGCAAGAACCCGGTGAGCTCCTCCACGCCCCGGGGACTGGCGCTGTCCACCACCAGCCAACCCGCCGCCGAATCCACATAAGCATAGCCATCCCGGCAACGGGTCAGGGCGCGCGGCAATAACTCCTCCACCAACCGCTCGCGCAGTTCCCGCTGCTCTCGACGCCGCACCGGCCGACCCTGCTGATCCTCGATCTCGGCGATGCGTTCGGCCAGCGCCTGTTGGACCACCGTGGACGGCAACACTCTTTCCTCGGTCCGCAATCGGACGAGCATGCGCCCCGCCACGGCGTGAACCAGATCCACCGCCTTGCGTCCCAGCGGCGGCGCCCAGCCGGCGGCGCTGGGTTGATGGCTGGGGCAGGGTTGAAAGGCGCGCGGCTCCAGGCGCGCCGCCAGGGTTTCGGCCGTGAAGGGAAACGGCTCGATCAGTCGGAACGCTGTCAAATTTTTAAACCACATGGGGACCATCCGTTGCCGCGAAAGGCGGCATTATCCGCTAACGCCTCTCTCCCTCCAAGCCGGCCTTGTTCCTTGACGCCGCGTTCCCAAACCGAGCCACGGAATATTGCATTGCAGCAAAAACCGGACTATGCTCCACTTGCGCACGCACCGATCCACTCGACAACCCTTGGAGAGATTCACCATGCCCGACGATACCCTGGCCAACTTCACCAAAATGTCCTCGCAGTACCAAAATTTCCTGGCTCCGATGATCAAGGCCAACCAACTCTCCGCCGCCAATCTGGAAATGTTGGTCAACTTCCAGATGAGCACGCTCCAGTCGTATATCGACATGGCGATGACCCGGATGAAAGCCGCCGCCGAAATCAACGATCCACCCAGCTTCCAGGCGTTTATCAACAGTCAGGCCGAGACCATGGCGGGCCTGAATCAAAAATTCATGGACGACAGCAAGGCGCTGGGCGATCTGATGGCGCGATTCAAGACCGAATTTGACAAATTGGCCCAAGAAAGTCTGTCGCTCAAATCATAACCCGCTCCCGACCCACCCGGTTCGCGCCAACCTGACCGACCGAGCCTTGCGCGTCGTCCGGACAGCGTTCGCGCGCCCTTGGGCCGAACCCACGTTTGGCCCAAGGGCGGGTCATGAATCGAACAACCGCTGCCCTCACCCCAAGGGTCTGCTATGATTGACGCCGTTTTCCCCCGAACCGTCGTCAATCCGCGCTGATCTTGCTCCGATGCCCGCTACTCGAATCGTCGTCGGTCTGTCCGGCGGCGTCGATTCCTCGGTCGCCGCCCTGCTGCTGGTCGAACAGGGCTACGACGTACAGGGCGTGTTCATGAAAAACTGGGAGGATTCCCCGGAGGCCGGTTACTGCGCCGCCGCCGAGGATTTGGAAGATGCGCGGGCGGTCTGCGCAACGTTGGGCATCCCCCTGCACGCGGTCGATTTTACCGCCGAGTACCGGGATCGGGTGTTCCGCTACTTTCTCGACGAGTACCGCCGCGGTCGGACGCCCAACCCGGACGTCCTGTGCAACACCGAAATCAAGTTCAAGGCGTTTCTCGATCACGCCCGGCGCCTGGGGGCCGACTTCATCGCCACCGGCCACTACGTCCGGCGCGCGGAATGGGAGGGCCGACACGAACTGCTCAAAGGCCGGGACCCCGACAAGGATCAAAGTTACTTCCTGCACGGACTCACGCAGACCCAACTGGCCAGCGCGCTGTTTCCCGTGGGCGAGTTGCGCAAAGCCCAGGTGCGGGAGCTGGCCGCCGCGGCCGGGCTGGTCACTCACGCCAAGAAGGATAGCACCGGCATCTGCTTCATCGGCGAGCGCCGGTTCCGGGAATTTCTGAACCACTATCTGCCGACCCAGCCCGGCCCGATCCAAACGCCGGAGGGCGAACGGCTGGGCGAACACGCGGGGCTGATGTTCCACACCATCGGTCAGCGTCAGGGACTGGGCATCGGCGGCCAGCGGGAGGGCAGCGGCGAACCCTGGTACGTCGCCGCCAAGATCCTGGCGAGCAACACGCTGATCGTGGTCCAGGGCCACAACCACCCCGCACTGTTCCACCGCCGGCTGCGCGCCGTGGATCCGCACTGGATCGCGGGTGCCCCCCCCACCGCGCCCCTGTCCTGTCAAGCCAAAATCCGCTATCGGCAACCGGATCAGCCCTGTATTCTGGAAAAATTGGACGAACACGGCGTCGAGGTACGTTTCGCCAAGCCGCAGCGAGCGATCACGCCGGGCCAGTCCGTTGTTTTCTATCGCGACGACGTCTGTCTGGGCGGTGGCGCGATCGACGCCGCCAGCGATTGACCCTCCCGCCACATAAGACCCCAACCCCATGCCCCAAACCGACCAAGATCGCGCGATCGCCCTCGCCGGCATGATGCAAGCCATCGAACTGGTCCGCGGCATCGCCCGACGCGGCCAGGCCCCTTCGGAAGCGGTCGAAACCTGTCTGGCCAGTCTGATCCAGATCGACGCCGCCAGCAGCGCCGCCATCTACGGCGGCGTCGACCGGCTGCGTTCCGGCCTGCGCCTGCTCGAACAACAGCTTAATCACCCGCAGGATATGGAACTGACCCGTTACGCGGTGACGCTGCTGAGCCTGGAACGCAAGCTGTCCCGGCGCGCCGATCTGCTCGACGCCCTCCGCGCCGGTCTCGAAGAGATCATCCAAAATCTGCCGCACTTTCCGGTCGACCACGGCAATACCATCGCTCGCTTCGCCGATCTCTATCTGCGCACGCTCAGCACCTTGTCGCCGCGCATCATGGTCAGCGGCGACCCCACGTACCTGAGCCCTCCGGACAACGCCAACCGGATTCGGGCGCTGCTGCTGGCTGGAATCCGCGCGGCCATTTTGTGGCGCCAGAGCGGCGGTGGCCGGTTCACCCTGCTGGTGCGGCGTAATCCCCTGCTGCGTGAAACCCGACGCCTGCTGGCAAGCCTGGAGGAGTGACGGGCCAACGTCAGTTTTTCCGATACGCCTCCACGACATTGGGCAACTGACCGATCTTGTCGAGGATCCGGCTCAGTTGCACCACATCGGTAATTTCCAGGGTCAGCCCCATGCGGGCGATGGAGGTTTCCCGGTCGGTGAGGGTGTTCGCTCCCAGCACGTTCACCTGTTCGTTGGCCAGGATCGAAGTGATATCCCGCAACAGCCCTGAGCGATCGTGGGCCACGATCATGACATCCACCGCATAGGTCGCCGGTGTCTCCCCCCAACTCACTTCGATGACCCGCTCGCGATGCTGGTTGGCCAAGGCCAGGAGATTGGCGCAATCCTGACGATGAATGGTCACGCCGCGACCCTGGGTGATGTAGCCGGCGATCGGCTCGAACGGCGCCGGTTGGCAGCAATGCGCCAGTTGAGTCAGCAACCGGCCCACTCCACGGATTCGCACCTCGCCCTTGCCGGACTCGCCGGTTTTCGGCTTGCGGGCGACCGGCGGACCCGATTCAGCCGCTGGCGCCGCCGGCAGCAGATCCTGAATTTTGGCCACCACCTGCGCGATGGTCAGCGCGCCGTGCCCGATGGTGGCGAACAACTCGTCCGGCTTGGCGAAATTGAGTTTCTCCGCCACCTTTTCCAGTTTGAGATGACGGATCCCCAGCCGCTGAAATTCCCGCTCCAAAGCGACGCGACCGGCGGCGATGCTCTTCTCCTGGTCCTGTTGGATGAACCACTGCCGGATCTTGGCCCGCGCCCGGTTGGTTTTGACATAACCTAGATGGGGGCTAAGCCAGTCCCGGCTCGGGCTGCCGTTCCGGGTCGTCAGCACCTCCACCTGCTCGCTACTCTTCAGTTCGTAGGTCAATGGAACAATACGCCCGTTGACCTTGGCCCCCCGGCAGCGATGCCCGACCTCGGTGTGAATGTGATAGGCGAAATCCAGCGGAGTGGCGCCTTGCGGCAATTCGATGATGGCGCCCTTGGGACTGATGGCGTACACCCGATCCTGAAACGCCTCGGCCTTGAAGCGCTCCAGGAGATCGCCCTCATCGCTATCCTCTTCCCGATACTCCAGCATCTGCCGCAGCCAGGCAATGTGTTGTTCGGCCGTCTCGCCCGGACCCTGACCACCTTCCTTGTAGCGCCAGTGCGCGGCGACGCCCAGTTCGGCGTTCTGGTGCATGGCGTGGGTCCGGATCTGCACTTCCACCGCCCGGCCTCGCGGACCCACCACCGCCGTGTGCAAGGACTGGTAGCCGTTGGGTTTGGGGCGCACGATGTAATCGTCGAATTCAGGGTGAATATGGTTCCAGTGGGTATGCACCACACCGAGCACGGCGTAGCAATCGTTGACGGTGTCCACCATGACCCGCACCGCCCGCACATCGGAGATTTGCTCGAAGGATAGCTTCTTGCGCTGCATCTTCCGCCAAATGCTGTAAATGTGCTTGACCCGGCCGCTGACCTCGGCGCGGAGGTTGGCCTGCCGCAAGTAACCTCGCAGGTCCTCCACAACCTGGGCGATATAGCGCTCCCGGTCGGCCCGGCGCTCTTCGAGGGCGGCGGCGATCTGTTTGTAGGTGACCGGATCCAGATAGCGCAGCGCCAGATCTTCCATTTCCCATTTGATGCGGCCGATGCCGAGCCGATTGGCCAGCGGGGTAAAAATATCCAGTGTTTCGCGGGCGATGCGCCGCTGCTCCTCGGCGGACCGTTGGCCGAGCTGGCGCAGCGCGTGCAAACGCATCGCCAGTTTGATGAGCACCACGCGCACGTCCCGCGCCATGGCCAGCAACATCTTGCGCAGGCTTTCCAACTGATGGCCGACATGCTGGCTGCTCTGGTGCAACTCGCCGATCGCATCGAGCCTGGCGATACCCCCCAACAGGCGCGCGACCGCCGGTCCGAAACGTTCCTCGACCGCCGCGGGCTCGATCGCGCCGGCCGCCATGGCATCGTGCAGCAGCGCGGCGGCCACCACTTCGTGATCCATGCGCAAGTCAGCCAGCAGGTCGGCGACCGCCAGTTCCGGCTCGCCGCCCAGCGCGTAGGCCTGGCGCACGATTTCGATCTGCGCGGGCGACCATCCGACCCGCATGGAGCTCAACCATGTGTCAAAATCCGCGCCGGCCAGCGCGGTCTGTCTAGAAGTCACCATGATGCATCCTCGGAAGGCGACCCAGGATCGCTCCCGCCCACCGCGCGAGGTCAGCGGAAAGCACCACGGGGGATTTGAGGCGGACCGATTGCGCTCTAGACAAAAGTCTCGCCGGCTTTCTCCCCAAAACCGGGGAGGACCGGCGCAGCGTATCAAAATGAGGAACGGCGACGCCTAGTTGTTCTTGGCGCCCTGATCGACCCAATTGCGGACGATCAGCAACTGCTCTTCGGACAGTTTGACCTTGCCATGCGGCATCTGGATGGAGGGATCCACGCCGGGACGACCTTCGATCAGCCGGTTCAGGCTGCTGTTGAGGCTCTGGCCCGCGACGACGACCGGACCGTGGTGGGTGCCCTTCATCAGCTCCTCATAAGTGCTTAAAGCCAGGCCGCTAGCCTCGTAGCCATCGCTGTTGGGAGCGACGTGGCACTCCAGGCAACTGGCTTTTAGAATGGGAAACACGTCGTTCTGGAAGCTGACCGGCTTGTCTGGACTTTCTCGGGAGCAACCCATCAGCGCGCCCAGGCCCAAAATCAACGCGGATACAAGCAGTGTGCGAAAGTTCATGGATCACCCTTTGTCATCAAGTTCTAGTGGGTTTCACACGAAATGGGGACAGTGTGCGGTTAATCTTACCAGACTCCAGCCGAACGGGGATGTCGGGATAACGGGAATCTTCGCGCGCCAACCACCACAGACCTTATCGACCGTTGCAGATCCTGGCGTCCGTTCGCCGGATCGCGCGCTGGATATCCCTACGATAAGCCATCCTTTATCCGATTCGGCGTTATACTAAACTATCAAAGCCTGGCGCCCGACGCCTAACTTAAAAGATTCGCCACTTCCCGATTCCAGCCACGTCGCGACCCCGGGGTTATCAGACCCAAGGCCGCGTCGTCAAGCTCAACCGTACGCGGTCCGCAACGTCAACCGGCGTCGGGCATGGCCTCCACACCGTCAACAGATAACAGGATGAAGAACGTGACGAGCCCGAAAATCCAACCCGAATTGCAACGCATCATCGCCGCCCGCCATCATGACCCCTTCGCCGTGCTGGGCCGCCATCCCCAGGACAAGAAGGTCATCGTGCGCGCACACCTCCCCTACGCCGAGGAAGTCCACATCGCCGAGGGCAATCTGCCGCTACAACGGATTCCCAATACCGATTTGTTCGAGTGGCAGGGCAAACCCGAGCAGGTTCCGGAGCGCTATCGGCTGATCTGGCGCGATGCCGACCACCACGAACACATCGCCCACGATCCCTACTGCTTCCCGCCGCAAGTGCCCGATTTCGACCTGTACCTGTTTGGCGAAGGCAAACACTGGCACGCCTATCGTTTCCTGGGCGCGCATCCGCACCAGGCGGATGGCGTCGCCGGCGTCTTGTTCGCGGTGTGGGCGCCCAGCGCCGAACGGGTCAGCGTGGTCGGCGGCTTCAACCGTTGGGATGGCCGGGTTCATCCCATGCGGGTGCGCGGCGGCAGCGGCGTGTGGGAACTCTTCATTCCCAACCTGTGTCCGGGCGATCTCTACAAATTTGAAATCCGCAACCGCCACAGCGGGGCGATCCTGCTCAAGTCCGATCCCTACGGCCAGCAGTTCGAACTGCGTCCCAGCACCGCCACCATCGTCACCAAACCCGATACCTACGCCTGGCAAGACGCGGCGTGGCTGGAGAAACGCCACGGCTCCGACTGGTTGCACCAGCCGATGTCCGTGTACGAAGTTCATCTCGGCTCGTGGCGACGGGGTTGGGAAGGCGAATTCCTGAACTACCGGGATATGGCGCACCAACTGGTCGAGTATGTCAAGGAACTGGGCTTCAGCCACATCGAGTTGCTGCCGATCACCGAGCATCCCTTCGATGCGTCCTGGGGCTATCAGACCAGCGGTTATTACGCCCCCACCAGCCGCTTCGGCGCTCCGGACGATTTCCGCTATTTCGTCGATTACTGCCACCAGCACGACATCGGGGTGATCCTCGACTGGGTGCCGGCGCATTTTCCCAAGGACGCGTCCGGCTTGGCCCGCTTCGACGGCGAGGCGCTGTACGAGCACACCGACCCCCGCAAGGGCGAGCATCTCGACTGGGGCACGCTGATCTTCAACTTCGGCCGCTACGAAGTGAAAAATTTCCTGTTGTCCAGCGCCCTGTACTGGATCGAGGAGTTCCATCTCGACGGCCTGCGGGTGGACGCCGTCGCGTCCATGCTGTATCTGGACTACTCGCGCAAGGAAGGCGAGTGGATTCCCAACAAGTACGGCGGGCGCGAGAATCTGGAAGCCATCGACTTCCTGCGCGAACTGAACACCGTCGTGCATAGCGAGCATCCCGGCGCGATGGTGATCGCCGAGGAATCCACTTCCTGGCCGCAGGTCACGCGCCCGACCTATCTCGGCGGGTTGGGCTTCAGCATGAAGTGGAACATGGGCTGGATGAACGACACCCTGAGCTACATCGCGGAAAACCCCATCCATCGCAAGTACCACCACGACAAGCTGACTTTCAGCATGCTGTACTGCTTCACCGAGAATTTCATGCTGCCGTTCTCGCACGACGAGGTGGTGCATGGCAAAGGCTCGATGATCAATAAGATGCCGGGCGATGAGTGGCAGCGCTTCGCCAACCTGCGCCTGCTGTATCTTTATATGTTCACCCATCCGGGCAAGAAACTGCTGTTCATGGGCACCGAGTTCGGCCAAGGCACGGAATGGAACAGCGCCACCGTTCTCGACTGGTATGTGATCGAGTACGATTTTCACAAAGGCATGAAGCAGTTGGTCGCCGATCTCAACCGGCTCTATCACGACAGCCCAGAACTACACTATTACGAATTCGAGTGGCAGGGCTTCTCCTGGATCGACTGCCACGACGCCGAGCAGTCCATCTTGAGCTACCTGCGCAAGAAGGATGACGATTTCCTGGTGGTGCTGGTCAACTTCACGCCGGTGCCCCGTCAAGGCTACCGGATCGGGGTGCCAAGATCGGGTCGCTATACGGAAATCTTCAACTCCGACTCCCACTTCTACGCCGGCAGCGGGGTCGGCAACGGCGGGATCGACCTGATCGCCGAGGCGCACCCCTGGATGGATCACCCCTACTCGATCACTCTGACCGTGCCGCCGCTGGGTGGCCTCGTGCTCAAGCCGGAACCCCTGCCGGAACCAGTGCTGATCGCCGCCGAGGAGGAGGAAGAACTGTTGACGGCGGTGCTTACCGAGGAGGCGGCGTCTGAAGAGGTGGAGATGGAAGTAGAGGCGGAGGTGGAGGAGCAAGCCGCTGTTGCCCCGGCGACGAAGACCGCCGCCACGCCGGCTCGGGTCGCGGACGCCGAGGAACTGGCGCAACCGGAATAAACCGCGACCGGATCTCGGCTCGATCCCGGAACGAGGCGCGACCTGCTGGTTTGCGCCTCGGCCCAACACTCCACGTGATCCATCCCAGCGCTTTTCGCCCGGCCTGGTGGCTCTCCAGCCCCCATGCCCAGACCTTGTGGCCGGTGCTGTGCCGGCGCCGACCGCGTCCGCCGCTGCGTCGCGAACGTCTGGAGTTGCCCGACGGCGATTTTCTGGATTTGGACTGGACCCTCGGCGAACGGGGACCGCTGGTGTTGGTCCTGCATGGCCTGGAAGGCTCCAGCGCGTCCCATTACGCCCTCGGCCTGCTGGCGACGTTGGTTCGCCAGGGGTGGCGCGGCGTGGTCATGCACTTTCGCGGCTGCGGCGGCCAACCCAACCGGCTGGCGCGCGGTTATTGCGCGGCCGATACGGCCGATATTGCCTACCTGGTGGACTGGCTGCGGGAACGGGAGCCGACCGCGCCCCTGGCCGCCATCGGCTACTCGCTGGGTGGCAACGCCCTGCTCAAGTGGTTGGGGGAAACCGGCGCCGCCGCCCCGTTGCACGCCGCGGTGGCGGTCTCTGTCCCCTTCCTGCTCGACCATACCGCGCGCCGGCTGCGCACGGGTTGGTCGCGCCTTTACCAACACCACCTGCTGCGCGCCCTGAAACGCAGCTATCGAAATAAATTCCTTCAGCGCCCGGATGCCCCGGTTCCGCTCAAGGATTTGCGCGACTTGCGAGATTTTTACGCGTTCGACGACCGCGTCACCGCGCCGCTGCACGGCTACGCCGACTTCCACGACTACTACGCTCGCGCCAGTTGTCGTCCGTACCTGCGGCGCATCCGCGTCCCCACGCTGATCCTGCACGCCCTGGACGATCCATTCATGCGGCCGGAAACGGCGCCGACAGCCGACGAACTCTCACCCAGCGTGCGGCTGGAACTCAGTCCGCACGGCGGTCATGTCGGTTTCGTCGCCGGGCGCTGGCCGTGGCGGGCCGAGTATTGGCTGGAGCGGCGGATTCCCGAGTTCTTGGCCGAGGAGCGTTTTTGCGCGGCTCCAGCACCGGTCCCCGAACAAAACCCCGCCGCGTTTGCCGGCGCTCAAACTCCGGCCAGAACTTTTTCCCGCACGAACTCGTAGACCTTGCCCGCCGTTTCAAATGTTTCGCCGCTGATCTCGTCGTCCGCGACCTGGATGTCGAACCGCTGCTCCAGAGCGTTGATAAGCGTCACCACCACCATCGAGTCGAATTCCGGAATGCTCCCCAACAACGGAGAATCCGGACCCAGTTTCCAGACCCGGTCACCCAGTTGCAGGATCTCGCCGATCAACTGCCGCACCTCATCGAACTCGACCATCAACACTGTCTCCTAAAATGATGCACCCAGGGAATGGCGGGATTACGGAAACCGAACCGCCGCGACCCGCGCCCAAAGGTCGTCAAGATAACGTTGCCAAAGACAAGAATCCAGCGATCAGACGACCGACGCGGGACCGGGAGATTTACGGGCCAGCACAACATAGCCGCCGACCGGTTGTCCGCCCTCCAGACGCAAGTCGGCGGAGACGATGGAGAGTGGCGTCAGACCGGCGGATTGCAGCAATCGGTGCAGATACGGCAGTGAGTGTGCGTAGCGGCCGCTCGGATTCAGGTGAAAATCTTCGGCCCCATCCACCAACCGCTCCACGGTGAATGCTAACAGGCCGTCCGGCGACAATACGGCGGCGGCGGCGCGCAGGGGCGGTTCCAAATCACCGAAATATACCAATGTGTCGGCCGAGACAATCAGGTCGAAGCCGTCGGTTTGCTCTCGCATAAAAGCCGTCAACTCCGCGACGACCAACTCATCGTACACATTACGCCCTTGGGCCTTGGCGATCATCCCTGGAGACAGATCGACCCCAATGAGATAGCGCGCGTAAGGGCGCAACAGCGGCCCGCACAGGCCGGTGCCACAACCCGCATCCAACACCCGCGGCACTGGGTTCGGCGTTTCCCATTCCATCGCGATCGCCGCCGCCAACAAGCTGGGCGCCCGATAATCCAGGCGCCGCAACTGTTGATCGAAGTTGTCGGCGAAGCGGTCGAACAGAGCTTGCATGTAATCATCCGCTGCCCGGACCGGAACATTTTCTCCGGTGACCGCCGCCAGCATATGCCAAGCTTCGGGATCGTCTGGATGGTGCCGCGTCCATTCCCGAAAGCAAGCGACCGCCTCTTCGATCCGGTTGAGGCTGTACAACAGCCGGCCTAGTTGCCGATAGCCGTAGGGATTGCGCGGGTTATGTCGCAACCCTTCCTGAAACGCCTGAATCGCCGCATCGAGCTGATCGGCCTCTCTCAGCGCCCGCCCCAGGCTAATATAGGCGTCAGCGTAATCAGGCTTAATTGCTATCCCCTGTCGCAATACCTGAATCGCCTCTTCCAAATCACCTTGTAGGCGCAACTCCACACCGAGGTTGTTGTAAGCCTCGGGGAAAATGGCCCGGCAACCAATCGCCCGGCGGTAAGCAGCCACCGCTTCGGCGAACCGGCCCAGGCTGCTCAGGACAATACCCAGATTGTTATGAGCATCGGCGTAATCTGAATGATGGGCGATGGATCGTTCGAGCAGACGAACTGCTTCCGTGCTATCCCCACGCTGATGGAGTAAAACGCCTAGAAAATTCAGGGCGCTGGGATTGGCGGGCTGAACCGCGAGGATGCGGCGATAAAGCTGTTCCGCTTCCTCCAACCGACCGTTGCGGTGCAAATTGATCGCCTTCGGCAGGCTGGTGCGCACATCGAGCGTTTGCCGGCGGTGGGGCTGCGGCGCACGGCCTTGGCGGTTACGACTCATCACCATTCATCCGCGCGACGCTCGTCAAAGAGGCCCCCGAAAAAATGCGCGGTACGCGACCAACACGGGCAATGGCGATTACAGTGTCCTTTTCCGGTCGTGATCTTTCCACCCAGCTACTCAAACCCATACTCAAACTCTCCGTCCTTAACGCTCACCTGCACCCGCGTGACCGGTTTCCCCTCGACCATCCGCGTCAAAAACTCCTGACTGATCGCCGGCAACAGGGTATTGGTCAGGATCGCGTCCACCATGCGCCCACCACTTTCCAACTCGGTACAGCGGCTGACGATCAGTTTGATCACCTCGTCGTCGTAGCCGAACGGGACTCGGTGGTTTTCCAAAACCCGCTTCTGAATCCGACCCAGTTGCAGGCGCACGATGTCGCCGATCATCTCGTCGCTGAGCGGATAGTAGGGAATCGTCACCAGCCGGCCCAGCAGCGCCGGTGGAAAAACCTTGAGCAAGGGCTCCCGCAACGCCTTGCCCAAACCTTCCGGATCGGGTAATAGATCGGGATCTTTGCACATGCCCATGATCAGATCGGTGCCGACGTTGGTGGTCAACAGGATCAGAGTGTTCTTGAAGTCGATGAACCGCCCCTCACCATCTTCCATCCAACCCTTGTCGAACACCTGGAAAAAAATCTCATGGACATCGTGGTGCGCCTTTTCCACCTCGTCCAGCAGAACCACGCTGTAGGGTCGGCGGCGCACCGCTTCGGTCAGCACCCCGCCCTCGCCATAACCGACATAGCCCGGCGGCGCGCCCTTGAGGGTTGAGACGGTATGCGCCTCCTGAAACTCGCTCATGTTGATGGTAATGACGTTCTGCTCGCCCCCGTACAGCGCCTCGGCCAAGGCCAGGGCGGTTTCGGTCTTGCCCACCCCGGATGGACCGGCCAGCATGAACACCCCGATGGGTTTGTTGGGGTTGTCGAGCGCGGCGCGCGAAGTCTGGATACGCCGGGCGATCATGTCCAGCGCGTGGCGCTGGCCGATGATGCGGCGGTTGAGCAGGTCGGCCAGTTTCAGCACGGTTTCGACTTCGTTCTTGACCATGCGCCCGACCGGAATACCGGTCCAGTCGGCGACGACGGAAGCCACCGCCTGGGCGTCCACGCTGGGTAAAATCAGCGGCTTCTCACCCTGGAGTTCGTGCAAGCGGGTTTGCAGCTCCCTCAGTTCCGCCAGCCGGGTTTGACGTTGCGAATCGGCTTCCTCCGCGGCTCCGGCCTCGACCGTGCCCCCGGCGCCGCGCAACTGGGCGCGCAAGGCCAGAATCTGGTCCACCAGATCTTTTTCCTCCTGCCAGCGAGCATCCAGTTCCGCCAACCGCGCCTCCTCAGCCTGTAATTTTTCGGCGGCGTCCGTCTGCCGTTGGGTGGCGTCGATACCGACCGCCGTTTCGCGGCCGATGATCTCCAATTCGGTTTTCAGCCCCTCAATGCGGCGCCGGCAGTCCTCCACCTCGGCGGGGACCGCGTGCAGGCTGATCGCCACCCGGGCGCTGGCGGTATCCAGCAGGCTGACCGCCTTGTCCGGAAGTTGGCGGGCCGGGATGTAGCGGTGGGACAGCTTGACCGCCGCTTCCAACGCCTCGTCGAGGATCTGCGCTCGATGGTGCTGTTCCATGGTCGAGACCATGCCGCGCATCATCAGCACGGTCTTCTCCTCGCTCGGCTCGCCGACCTGCACCACCTGGAAGCGGCGGGTCAGGGCCGGGTCTTTCTCGATATGTTTCTTGTACTCGGCCCAAGTCGTCGCGGCGATGGTGCGCAACTTGCCGCGAGCCAGCGCCGGTTTGAGCAGGTTGGCGGCATCGCCGGTGCCGGCCGCGCCGCCCGCGCCGACCAGGGTATGCGCCTCGTCGATAAACAGGATGATCGGCTTGGGCGAGGACTGGACTTCGTCGATCACTTGTCGCAAGCGGTTCTCAAACTCGCCTTTCATACTGGCCCCGGCCTGCAACAGACCCACGTCCAGCACCCGCAGGGTCACCCCTTGCAACGGCGGCGGCACGTCGCCGGACGCGATGCGCTGCGCGAAACCCTCCACCACCGCCGTCTTGCCGACCCCAGCTTCACCAGTGAGAATCGGGTTGTTTTGGCGGCGACGCATCAGAATATCGACGATCTGGCGGATTTCCTCGTCGCGGCCGACGATGGGGTCCAGCTCGCCCTTGCGCGCCCGGTCGGTCAGATCGACGGAAAACCGCTGCAAGGCTTCCTGCTTGCCCATCTGCGGCGGCGCCAGCGCCTCGCTGGCCTCGCCGGGGGCCGCCCCACCGCCGACTTGGGAACCGTCGCTGGCCCGCAGACCGGTCTCCGGGGATGCGGCAATGAGGTCGGCAAAGCGTTCGGTCAATTCGTCCGGCTTGATCTTTTCAAACTCGCGGGAAATCGCCAGCAGCGCGTTGCGCAGGTCCGGCGTCTTCAGCATCCCGACCAGCAAATGGCCGGTGCGCACCTGGGCATCGCCAAACAGCAGGGTCGCGAAGACCCAGGCCTCTTTCACCGCCGTATCGACATGAGAGGACAGGTCGGAAATCGAGGTCGCCCCGCGCGGCAGGCGATCCAGCGCCTCGGTGAAATCCTTCGCCAAGCGGGATGGATTCAGGCTGAAATGCTGGATGACCCGGTGCAAATCCGAATCCGGCAATTGCAGGATCTGATGCAGCCAATGCACCAGTTCCACATAGGGATTACCCCGCAGTTTGCAGAACACGGTGGCGCTTTCGATGGCTTTGTAGCCCAAGCTGTTCAGTTTCCCGAACAGAGCGACGCGACTGATTTCGGCCATGGGTTCGGACTCCGGTGGCGTTAAATGAGGTGGTCAGATGCAGTAAGTGATGGCGTCCAGCTTCAAATCATCGGCGTCGCGATCCAGCGGCTGGCTGGTCAACCAGGTCGTCCAACCCAGTTGGGTTTCCTCACCCAGCTTCAGCGGGGGCACTTCCTCCCGCTTGAGGATGAGATTGACATCCCAGAGCAACTCGTCGCCCACGTAGTTGCGCACCCAGGCCACCAACCGGCGCAAACTGTCGCTGCCGGGCAGAAACCGCTGAAATTCCTTCAGCGGCATCGGCCCGATGACGATCCGGAATTTGTACTGACAATCCCAGACCCGCTCGCCGATCACCGCCGTCACTCCAAGCAGACCGGTGGTGGGAGATGTTCCCAGCCGACAGCGACTCGTTTCAGACAGCGGTAGCCAATGACCGACGAAGTTTTCGATCGTCACCGGCAGATTAAAGAAATCCGCCAGGATCGCCTGTAAGCCCTCGGGATTCCGGGTCTGACCGACCAAACGACCCGCATAATGAAGCTTGGCTAAATCTGGCGCCGCGTCCCGATTCCACAACGACGGCATGCCCAGACCGAACGGTGCGCCGATATAAACATTGAAACGGTCGGTTTCCGGGCGGTCGAAACTGACCGTCGGTTGAGCATCCGCCCAGGCCCGGTAGAACAGGCACAGAATCCGATGATGGAAGATATCCGCGAAACCGGCAAAGGTATGGTCGCCATGATTGCGCGAGCGGTCGCGCGCGTACTCGGTCAGATGCAAAGGCAAAGGACCTTGCGGCCCGAACAACCCCAGAAAGTATTCGGATAGCCGGGGCGGCCGGCCTTCAGCGCCTGGATCGAACGCCGCTAAGGTGGCCGGCGCGAAGGCCAGCGACGGCTCCTGCGTCAACCGCACCGGGTCATCGGCCAAACGCACGGATTTACCCAAGCGCGGCCGGTCGGGGCACAGACACTCCAGACGCCGGAGCGCCTGAAAAAAATGGAAGGCGTAAGGCTTGCGCCGCAGCGCCTCGAACAGCGCTACAGGATCTGCCGACGTCCGATCTGGGTTGGCCATCGGATGATCTCGCCGCGTTCGGTCGAACGGACGACCGTTTCGGTGAAAGAGTTGATGGAAACATACTTGGCGAAGAACCGTTCCAGCACCGCCCCCAACAGGAAGATGCCCGCCCCTTCAAAAGCGGCCTCATCCAGGGTCACGGCCACTTCCAGGCCACGGGCAAAGGCGATCGGACCCGGAATTGGCGCTCGCCGGGTGATCGGCGTGGTCCGCACCGAAAGCACCCCATCGATCTGCTTGCGCACGGCCGCCTCGGCCAGATCCCCATACAGCGCCAGCAGTTCCCGCAACGCTTTGGCGCCCTGGCGGGCATCGCTATCGGCGAGCGACAGGTAATTCAGACTCAGGTGGCTGATCAGCCGCCAGGCGGTGTCGCCATAGGCATGAGAGGGGCGCGGCCGCGTCGGTCCGGCCAGACAGCGTATCGACTTCACCGGCGCTCCGGAGCTCAAGGTAAAATCGGTTTCGCCTCGTCCGACCGGCATGTGCAGGGGCAGGTCGCGATTGGTGCATAAGGTGGTGACCGCCACCTGCCGCAAATTGCCCCGATACGGCGCTTGATCGGCATCCACCAGCGCCAGATAGATTTCACCACCGACGTAGCTGGAACGCGGTCCATCGCGCCGCTGCCGGCTGGACAGCACCCGCGGCAAGCGATGCACCGTGTAAAAAGAGCGTTGGTCACGCTGGCTCAGCCGATCGTATTGGGCATAAAACGGCAGAAAATCCTGCTCTTCACCCGCGGCGCCAATCCCGGTGACCCCCGTGACCTGATAGACCTCGAAATCCATCGACCGGGTGCGATCCGGCACCACATGATGTTCGGCGAACTGGTCGCTCAGATGAATACGGTCGGCGCGCTTGGGAAACAAATTGATCGCCGGCGCGCAAAACAGGGCGAAGTTCTCCGCCGACACCGCGTTTTCCAAGGCCGGATCGGCCCGATTCAACAGGATCAGCACCTCCAGTTCCTGACTCGCGCAACGGCGCACCGCCGGACCCAATCCGCCCAGTTCCACCATCAGATAACGCTGTGGGAAGGCGAAATACTCGTGCAGCAACCGGTATCCCTGAAAAGAGGGCGGCGTACAGGGCAACAGCGCCTCTTCATCCGCGAAGCCCAACTGCAGGATTGGATTCCCGGCCACCCTCTCATGCCAGGGCGCGGGCCGCTGGCCCGGTCGGACCACCAGCATGACCGTGTTGGCCAGCAACTGCTCGTGGAGGCGGGCCGGCAGCGCCTCGCCGCCATGCAGATACAGGGTCAAGCGCTCCAACGGCAATCTGCTGAAAGGCAAACCGGGCAGCGTGGTGCGCAACCGCAGCCGGATGCCTGCCCGGACCTTGTGCAGATCGGGCAGATCGAGCAGCGCCACGGGCTCCTTGCCGGCGAAATACTGCGCATCGGTCACTTCCAGGGGCCATAAGGTGACCGGATGGGCGGTGCGATATTCGCAGGAGGTCTGCTCGCCCTTGCCCAGCACGCTGTAGAGTTCGGCGCCGCGCGGAATGACAAAACCTTGCTCGAGAGCCCCCTCGGTGGGGTCCGGCTGGAATCTGGCCATGACCATGGAAGGCGTGGGCGCCAGATAATGCGGGTAAATCACCTCCAGCAGATGTTGCGTGAATTGCGGGAACTCGGCATCCATTTTGAGCTGGACCCGCGCCGCCAGAAAGCTGAATCCTTCCAACAGGCGTTCCACATAGGGATCGGCGCATTCGAATCCTTCCAAACCCAACCGCCCGGCGATCTTGGGAAATTCCCGCGCGAACTCTCCGCCCATTTCGCGCAGATGCTGCAACTCCTGGTTGTAGTACTGGAGCAGGCGCGGATCCATCAGCGTATTCCCGGCCGATCCGCCTGTTCCACCTTGACTTGACCGCTTTCCAGGTCAATCTCGGTCTTCAGATAAAGTTGCTGCGGCAGGGGCTGCCCCCACAACTCACCCTCGATTTCGAAAGTCAAGGCGTTATGGCTCATCCGTTCCTCGATAAGCGCCGCGCGCACGCGCAGCGTGTTGCGCAAAATCCGCGGCTCGAAATCCAGAACAGCTTGCCGCAACGCACGCTCCAGCATCTCGAGATCCAGCCCATGGGCCGTCGTCCCGGTCAAGGCCGGCAAGCCGAAATTCACCACGGAGCGGGCGGCGAAGGGATAACGTTCGAAACTCTCGCCACTCGACGCGCCGCTGGCGTTGAACAACCACGCCAGGTCGCGCAAAACGCTTTCGCGCAGCCGATTCAGTGACAACACCCGTTTCTCGCGGGATTCCTGCGGCTGCTCGGGTTCTTCATCGGTCAGCCGATCCAGCAACGAGGGTTGCAGGCGATCCTTCGGGGTCAGCTCAGCCATCCGTCGCCTCGACGACGGATCCATCAAACTCGATCTTGCGCACGTCCAGCAAGGGGTAATCGTCGGCATCCGTGGCCAACAGCCGTTGGCCCAATCCCAGTTGAATGGCGTCGGTCACCGCCTGCCAGTCGGTTTTACGCGCCATGCGGATGCCGTCATCCGCAGACTGCTCCGAGCCGGGATAGCGCACCGGAATCAGACCCACCGTCTGGCCGCCGTTCACCCAGATAAAATTGGCCGGCAACCAAACCAGATCGCGCAGATCCTCGGGTTTCTCGAATTCGACCCGTCGAATATGGTGCAAGGGAACCCAGTAATAGCGACCGTTGATCACGGCTTCCAGAATCGGACCCAGCCGTGGATCGGCGTCCATCAGCCAGGCAAACGCGACCTCATCGACCCGGCCAGCGGTGGTCGGCGCTTGCTCCAGCGCCCG
>JAWOHQ010000092.1:0-3132 GCA_046485105.1 Candidatus Competibacteraceae bacterium
CTGCCCGGGGTTGCTGATCGATGGCATACGGCAGCGGGATCGGGCCGGTGGCCCTGGCGACGGGGCCCGGCCCGATGTGGCGGACGTGCTGGAGGTCGAGCTTGAGGCCGACCGCGAACAGCAGGAGCGCGACCCCGACCTGCGGCAGCAGGTTGATTTCGTCGTGCGCTTGCACCAAGCCCAGCACCGCCGGCCCGACGATGATGCCGACCAGAATGTAAGCGATCAACACCGGCTGGCGCAGCCACATGGCCAAGGCGCCGGCGGCGGTGGAGATCAGCAGCAACAGAGCGAATTCGCTAAAAACTTCGTGCATGGCCGGGTATCCTTTTCAGCTGCGCCTCGTCCGGGATCAAGGGGCCGACCAGCCCGGCAAGGTTCAAGGTTTATGAATTTTTCCCACCATCCGTCGCTGGCGGGAGCGGCGTCAACTTGATGCCGACCCGGGTGATTCGCCCATCAACGATTTCCCGCACCACCAACTCCATGCCGTTCAGACGGGCGCGGTCGCCCACCACCGGACGCCCGTGAAACGTCTGGGTCAGAAATCCGGCCAAGGTCTGACCGGTCGCCTCGGGAGGCAAGGACAGGCCGTAGGCGGCGGCTACCTCGTGCAACCAGGCGTCGCCGTGCAGAATAAAATCGCCGAAGAACGCGCGCTCGGCCAGGCGGGCGTCCTCGGCGCTGGCGGCGAACAGTTCGCCAACCACCGGCAGCACCGCTTCTTCCGCCAGCACGTAAACCAGATCGTCCGCTTGCAGGCGGCCCGCCGTTACAGCATCGAGGGGTTCGTCCCGGCGGAAAACCGTTACCAGTCGGGCGCCATCCGGCAAATACAAATCCCGAGCCGCCAGGCCGGTGACATGGCCCTCGGCGGTCAGGCGATAACCCACCAGCGCGTGATGACGCCCGGTCGGGGCTTCCAGGTCCAGTTGTTCGTCCGGGGCCGGCGGCGGCGGCACCTCCAGGCCCAAGCGGCGGGCCAGCGGCGCCAGCGTCCAGCCCTGCACCAGCAGCGAGATCAGCACCACGAAGAAGGCGACATCCAGAAACACCCGAGCGTTGGACAGGCCCGCGAGCAGAGGGAACAGCGCCAGGATGATGGGCACCGCGCCGCGCAGTCCCACCCAGGCGATGAAAACCTGTTCCCGCCAGGGAAACCGGAACGGCCACAGACACAAGGCCACCGCCGCCGGTCGCGCGACCAGCATCAACACCGCGGCGATGGCCAGCGAAGCCGGCGCGTCGGGAATCAGCGCGGTAGGCGTGGCCAGCAACCCAAGCATGAGGAACATGCCGATCTGGCTCAGCCAGGCCAGACCGTGATGGACCCGCTGGATCGTGCGACCATCGCGGATGGACCGGTTGCCGAGTACGATGCCGATCAGGTAGATGGCCAGGAAGCCGCTGCCGCCGAGCACGGCGGTGACCCCATACAGCGTCAGGCCGCCCATCAGGGTCAGCATGGGATACATGCCGCTTTCCAGAGTCAGGCGATTGAGCAGCCAGGCCAACAATCGTCCGCCGAGCAGACCGATGGCGGCGCCCAGGCCCATTTGCAGGAGGAACAGCCACAGCAGGTCCCAGTCAGGCGTTTGCTGGCCGCGCGCCAGTAATTCCACCAGGGCGATGGTCAGGAAGATCGCCATCGGGTCGTTGCTGCCCGATTCAATTTCCAGGGTGGCGGAGACCCGCTGCTTGAGGGCCAGACCTTTGGAGCGCAGCAGGGCGAACACGGCGGCGGGGTCGGCGGAGCCGACGATGGCGCCGATTAACACACCCTCCAGCAGGGTCAGGTCCAGAATCCACGCAGCGAACAGTCCGGTGATCAGGCAGGTGATCAGGACGCCCACGGTGGCCAGGGTGAAGGCCGGACGCAGGCCGGCGCGGAAACTGTCGGCGCGGGTGTTGAGACCGCCGTCCAGCAGGATGATGGCCAGCGCCACGCTGCCCCCCAGATAGGCGAGGGGCACGTCGTTGAAGACAATGCCGCCGGGGCCATCCTCACCCGCCAGCATCCCGACCAGCAGGAACGCCAGCAGCAGCGGCATGCCGACCCGGTAGGACACGGCGCTGGCCAGGATAGCCAGCAACAGTAGCGCCGCGCCGATCAGCACGAATTGATTGATGAGTTCCAACGGACTCTACTCAAGGACGGGCAACGCCTCGCGAAGCGAGACGACAGTACTATTTCAAAGTGATGGGGGCGAGAAACGCGGCCAGACCGACCAGAAATAGTATGCCAGTTACCGGCCAGGCGCGCAGGCCGGTTTCGAGCCGCTCGCGGTCGACGGCCGTCAGTGGTGATTCCCATTTCGGCCAGCGGGGGGGATGCAGCGTCGGCCGCCGCGCCCAAAGCGCCGCCAGGACGCGCTCGACGGGGACCAGCAGGTCGCCGGCGGGGATGGTGGGTATCCATCCGGTTCGGCGCGACGCCAGGAGGGCCAGCGCCGCGCCGGCCAGCAGCGGCCAGGCGGCGCTCCCCAGGGCGGTGGGATTTAACAGGCGTTCGAACGCCGCATCGGGCGCCAACTGCCAGGCCAGACCGGCGACCGCCAGCAACAGCCCCAACCAGGGAATGATGAGGGGCCAGGCGTTACCCGCGGCGTGATCGTCCCGATGCAGGGTCCACAGAAAGCGCGCCATCAGCAGCGTGGTGCCCAGCGCCGCCAGCGGCAGACTCCAGTCCAACACCACCGGCCAGGGCGCGGGCAGGCCGATCAAAGCCGCTTTCAGTTCCGCCTTGGCCAAGGCGCCGCTGGTCGACGGAGCGCCCGCCAGGGCCAGCACCGGCAACAGGAGTCCCCAGTCCAACCAGGGACGATTACCGGCTCGCTGCAGCACGCCGACCCCTAGAAACAACGCCCCCTTGGCCAAGCCATGGTGCAGGGCGTAGAGCGCGACCGCCGCCGCCAGCGCCGGCCAGAGTTCGGGCCGCAGCAGGCCCGCGCCCACGCCCAGCGTCATGAACCCCATCTGGCTGATGCTGGAATAGGCCAGCACCGTCTTGGGGTTATCCTGGGTCAAGCCCACCAGCACCCCGCTAAAGGCGGCGATCAAGCCCAGGGCCATGACCGCGATTCCCCATTCCGGGAGCGCGACGACCCCGAGCGGCAGGAAGCGCAACCAGCC
>JAWOHQ010000363.1:0-2999 GCA_046485105.1 Candidatus Competibacteraceae bacterium
GCCGAAACCGGCGCCGGCCAGCACGGCGTCGCCTCGGCCACCGTCGCCGCGCGCTACGGCATGGAATGCGTGGTCTATATGGGTGCCGAGGATGTCGCCCGCCAGGCGCCCAATGTCTTCCGCATGAAACTGCTCGGTGCGACGGTAGTGCCGGTATCGTCCGGTTCGAAGACGCTGAAAGATGCCCTGAACGAGGCGATGCGCGACTGGGTGACCAACGTCGAGTCTACTTTCTACATCCTCGGCACCGCCGCGGGGCCGCATCCCTATCCGATGCTGGTGCGCGATTTCCAGTGCGTGATCGGCCGTGAATGCCTCACCCAGATGCCCGAGCTGACCGGGCGCCAGCCCGACGTCGTGGTCGCCTGCGTCGGCGGCGGCTCCAATGCCATTGGCATTTTCCATCCCTACATCCCGTACGAGAACGTGCGCCTGATCGGGGTCGAAGCCGGCGGCTCCGGCATCGCCAGCGGCAAGCACGCAGCGCCGCTGTCAGCCGGCACGCCCGGCGTGCTGCACGGTTTCCGCAGCTACCTGATGCAGGACGAGAACGGCCAGATCATCGAGACCCACTCGGTCTCGGCCGGCCTCGACTATCCCGGCGTCGGCCCCGAGCACAGCTGGCTCAAGGACGCCGGCCGCGCCGAATACGTGGCGATCGACGACGACGAGGCATTGGCCGCCTTCCACGACCTGTGCCGATTCGAGGGCATCATTCCCGCGCTCGAATCCAGCCATGCCGTCGCCTACGCCAAAAAGCTGGCGCCGACCCTGGGCAAGGACAAGACCATCCTGATCAATCTCTCGGGCCGCGGTGACAAGGACATCAACACGGTGGCGAAGGTGTCGGGGATTTCGCTGTAAAGGTGGGAAGACTGCCGAAAATCCTTGACCAGGACTTGCGTGGTGGAAGCGATCAGAACATCGCTTTTGATGATTTGACCGCTTTGCTTGTGAGCTTGGGTTTCCAGAAACGGATCAAAGGAAGCCATCATGTGTTCAGCAAGGATGGTGTCGAGGAAATCATCAACATCCAGCCCTCAGGAGGCAAAGCCAAGCCGTATCAGGTTAAACAGGTCAGGGCCGTGATTGTGAAATGCAAACTGTCGGGGGAATGAACATGTATCGATATGAAATCATCCTGTATTGGAGTGCGGAAGACGCGGCCTTTATTGCAGAGGTGCCGGAGTTGCCAGGGTGCATGGCGCATGGCGAGTCGCAGGATGATGCCTTGCGCCATGTCCAGGAAGCGATGGCTGCCTGGATTGAGGTGGCGCGGGAAATCGGACGATCCATTCCCGAACCGCGTGGGCGCTTGATGTATGCATGAGGATGTTAAGAGGATGGCGAAGGTGTTGGGACTAATGTTTTAGTCATGGCCATCCCCGATTTTCAGACGTTGATGCTTCCCCTGCTTCGCTATTCAGCGAATGGGGAAGACCACACCAAGCACGAAGCCGTTCCGGCCTTGGCCAGTGAGTTCGGGTTATCTGAGGCAGATCTCTCTGAGGAACTGCCCAAGGTGCGCCAGGGAAAGTTCTACAATCGTGTCGCTTGGGCGCAGACCTATCTGAAGCAAGCGGGCCTGCTCGCAATTACTGGCCGCGGACAATTTCGGATAACAGAGCGGGGTAAACAAGTTCTGGCGTCTAATCCGGCCAGGATCGACATGAAGTTTCTAGAACGGTTTCCCGAATATATTGCGTTTCGGAACCGTGGCAAGGTCGCCAGGGACAAGTCGGAAGAAACTGGGCACGCTGTTGGTGAAGGCGCTGTATCGGAGGCCACGCCTGAAGAGTTGCTTGAAGCGGGCTATCGCCAATTGCGGTCCGCTTTGGCGAGTGAATTGCTGCAGCAAGTGAAATCGGGATCGCCTGCGTTCTTTGAACGTATGGTGGTGGAACTGCTTCTGCGCATGGGGTATGGCGGAACCCGTGAAGACGCCGGTCAGGTTGTTGGCAAGAGCGGGGATGGTGGCATCGACGGCATCATTAAAGAAGACCGTCTGGGCCTGGATGTAATCTACATCCAGGCGAAGCGCTGGGAGGCGGATGTCGGTAGTTCGGAAATACGCAATTTCATTGGGGCCTTGTCCGTACACAAGGCTAGAAAAGGCGTGTTCATGACCACCTCGGGTTTCAATAAGAACGCACGTGAAACTGCAGCCAAGGTGGACAGTAAAATCGTATTGATTGATGGACCCATGCTCGCCGAGTTGATGATGGATTTCGGTTTGGGTGTTTCCCAGGTCAACACCTATGAAATTAAACGTGTTGACTCAGATTATTTTGAAGAAGACTGATTTATGAGCCGCATCGGCCAGACCTTTACCGCGCTCAAGGCGCACAACAAGAAAGCCCTGATTCCTTTCATCACCGCAGGTGATCCCGGCAAGGGCATGACGGTGCCGCTGATGCACGCGCTGGTGGAGGCGGGGGCCGACATCATCGAGCTGGGGGTGCCGTTTTCCGACCCGATGGCCGACGGACCGGTGATCCAGCGCGCCTCCGAGCGGGCGCTGGCGAACAAGATCGGACTGAAGGATGTGCTGGCGATGACGGCGGAATTCCGCAAGTCCAACAACACCACTCCGGTGGTGTTGATGGGCTATGCCAACCCGGTCGAGCGCATGGGCTACCAGGCCTTCGCCGATGCGGCGAAGGCGGCTGGCGTCGATGGCGTGCTGACCGTGGACATACCCCCGGAAGAGGCGCACGGTGTGGCGGACGTGTTCAAGGCGGCCGGCCTCGACCCGATATTCCTGCTCTCGCCGACCACGCCCGAATCACGGGTGGAGCAGGTCGCTGCAGCGGCGGGCGGGTTCATCTACTACGTTTCGCTGAAGGGCGTGACCGGCTCGGCCAATCTCGATACCGACGAGGTCGCGCGCAAGCTGGAAATGGTGCGCAGGCATTGCAGCCTGCCGGTCGGCGTGGGCTTCGGCATCCGCGACGCCGCTACCGCCGAGGCCGTCGCGCGCATCGCCGATGCGGTAGTGG
>JAWOHQ010000370.1:0-2979 GCA_046485105.1 Candidatus Competibacteraceae bacterium
AACCGCCGGCGGGACCTGCTGGCCTGAATGCGGACGACATCGGCGGAGACAAGCGGATGAAGAGCGAGGCGCCAGGGGCGTTCGGTCAATCGGCGCCCCGGTCATAGGCGTCGAGGAGCAGGCCGGGGCGCCACTCCACATAGTGATCGGGCGGCAGTTGCGCCCGCCGCAGCACCTCGGCCTCGAACAGCCGCGACTCAGCGTCCCGCGCGCGCTTCAGGTGGAGCAGCGCGGCGGACGCGGCGGCGCTGATGCTGCCGAACTCGCCCTGGTCTACGAGCGCCTGCGCGAAGGCGTAGGCCTCGTCGGTATAGCTCGTGGTCTGCTTCACGGTCATCAGGCGCCCCGCGATCTCGGTGGTCCGAAAGAATACCGGGTGCGCGAGGCCCGCGCAACGGCGCCGCGAAGAAGGAGGCGGTCGGAGAGCCCACGCGGCCGGCTCTGGCGTTCGCAGCCGGCCGCGTGGGCGCTCCGCCCCTGGTCGGCTCTTGAACCCTGTATGGAACGCCGGACGCCTCCGGCGGCAGCGGTCGGAGACCAAGAATGTCCCCCATCGAAGCAGCGATGGCGCGCGCCATCGCGCGCTATCTCGCCACCGTATCGATCCCCCAGGCTCTCGCGGCGCTCGACACGCTCTGGGATTTCGATCCGGACTTTGGCGGCGACCCAGGCAGGTTCGCGGTGATCCACCGGTGGCGCAAGGAACTCGCGAGCGACGGCGCCGACGCGTTCGCCCCGGAGGTTGTGCTCGGCGCCTTGTGCGCGCTCTGCGAAGGCACAGTGTTGCGGATTCCGGAGGCCCGGGTTGCTCCTCCGGACCAGTGTTCGATGAAAGAAGAGTCGCTGCGCCTGATCGGCGCCACCATCGTGCTGGGTCTGGAATTGGCGGAAATGATCGACGAGGCCACTGGTGCTCGGATCGTGGTGCAGTTCCGGGCGTTCGCTAATGCCAACTCCCGCGGCGCGTGACTCTCGCGGGATTCCCATGACGGTCGTGGCATGATTCAAGATGGCGAACAGCAGGGTGTTCGCCATGGCCGCTCCGATACCGCTCCGTTCCGACTTCGACGCCGCCGCGTTGCGGCAGCTTGCACGGCGTTCGCGCGACGCCAGTCAGGCGCGGCGGCTGGTGGCGCTGGCGGTGATCTACGAGGGCGCCGCGCGCGGGGACGCTGCGCGGCTGGCGGGAGTGACGCTGCAGATCGTCCGGGACTGGGTGGTGCGCTTCAACGCGGAGGGTCCCGACGGACTGCTCGACCGCAAGGCCGCCGGCCCCACGCCGAAGCTCGACGACGCGCAGCGCCGGGCGCTGGCGGCGCGGGTTGAAGCGGGACCGATCCCGGCGGTCCATGGCGTGGTGCGCTGGCGGCTGGTCGATCTGGCGCAATGGGTCTGGGAGGAGTTCCGCCTGTCGGTCTCGGTGCAGACGCTGAGCCGGGAACTGCGCGCGCTGGGGTATCGCAAGCTGTCGGCGCGGCCGCGCCATCATGCGCAGGACCCCGAGAGCCTCGAGGCGTTCAAAAAAACTTCCCCGCCGCGCTGGCGCAGGTCGCGGCGCATGAAGCCGCTGGAAAACCGATAGAAATCTGGTTCCAGGACGAGATGCGGGTCGGTCAGAAGAACCCGATCACCCGCCGCTGGGCCAAGCGCGGCACGCGCCCTTCCGCGCCGAAGGACCAGCGCACCGCCTCGGCCTACGTCTTCGGCGCGATCTGCCCGAAGCTCGGGAAGGGCGCCGCCCTCGTTCTGCCCCGGTGCAACACCGCGGCCATGAGCCTCCACCTGCAGGAGGTCGCCGACGCGGTCGCACCCGGCGCCCACGCCGTGCTCCTGCTCGATCAGGCCGGGTGGCACATGAGCGCGAAGCTCGTCGTGCCGCCCAACATCACCCTCATGCCTCTGCCGCCCAAGGCACCCGAACTGAACCCCGTTGAGAACCTCTGGCAGTTCATCCGCGACAACTGGCTGTCGAACCGGATCTTCCAGTCCTACGACGACATCCTCGATCATGCCTGCGCCGCCTGGCGGCGCATCGTCGACCAGCCATGGCGCATCATGACCATCGGCCTCCAGGAATGGGCACATGGGTCATGAACCGTGAGAATTGGTATGAGCGCTATTTTAAATTTTTGTTTGATTATGAAGCATCTTTAAAATTTTTATATCAAGGCGTTGCCCCTTGAACTTCGATCAACCGACCTCAAAGTCGCTGGCGCCACAAGGCGCTTTAGCACGCGGAAGCTTGTCGCCGATCTTGCCGCCGCGGATCATGCCGAAGGAGGTCGCGCTGTCGAAATAGGCGGTCCGGTTGAGTTCGGTGATCGTCTGCTTGCCCGCGTTGATATGGGCTCGATCCACCCCTTCGCTGCGCCGAGCACGAACGGCCGCTCCCCCGCGTCCCGATTGAAAGGCGCGGGTGCCGAACGGACCCAAAACCGCGATGGCCGGCGCCCTGCGACCTGTCAGGAATAGGGGGGCATTAGCGCCTCGCGCGAATGGCCGACTACCGCGCCCAGCCGACCGATCGGCGACCGGCCGGAACCGGGAGGGAAGTATCGGGGCAATGGTCGGGACGGACACCACGGTACGAATGGCTGCAGCTGCGATTCGCCGGCCGGTCGTGACCGCCATTCCGGCGGCACCTTTCGCGGCGACGCGCCTGGCGCTCGACGACAAGATGCGCGGACTCCGGCCGTTCGGGGGGCGCGACCTTGCCCGACACTTCCCGCGCATGACCGGCCGCTCGTTTCGCTGCGGCAAACGGCGGGAGGGAGCCCATAACGGACCCAATCCAACTATGCCGCACGCGCTTGCAACATGACGCGCAGGGAGCTGGACGCGAGCTCTATGTTGCGGCGCCTGTCAAAAAAGCGGCCGTTTGCGGAGGTGGTGTCGCGTTCGCAACGCGAAAGGCGGAAATATCGAACTGTTTCAGCGCTCCATGACGAGAACGCGTGGTGCAATGTCCCGCCGCACGCG
>JAWOHQ010000379.1:0-4340 GCA_046485105.1 Candidatus Competibacteraceae bacterium
CAGGAGCGACCGTTCGAGTTGATCGAGCAGGTGCGGGGTAGACACCGTGCGGAGCGCATCCGGATACACGACGGCGGCGGCGATGTTGGCGATGCCGCGCCGCACCCGCCCGCGCGCATCCTGCAAAACGACCTCGCGCGCCTGCGGGTGATCGGCGAACTTGCCTTCGATGACCACCCGCAACCCGCGCCAATGGAACAGCACGTCGGGCCGTTCCCGACCTTGGGCTTGGATGGTCTCGGCGTCCGCCTGAACCCCAAAGCGGGATAACAGGATGGCGAGTTGCGTGTTGAGGGTTTCTTCCCGATGTCGGTAGGTGGCCATGCGCGAGGCTCTATTCATTCGCTCGTGGGGATTATCGATAGAGTGTAACGCCCGACGCACCTACTCCGGCCAGTAATCGCCCGTGACTTGTTCGAGCGTAAACGGACACGCCTCGGGGAAACTCTCCAGCGGCAAGCGGGTTTGTCGACTGGCGGACTTACGCGCTGATGCGTATTCGGCCGCGAGCAACTCAGGAATTTGGGCGCGGAGACTGGGACTGTCCTTGATGATCGATTCCGCCTCGCGGCGGCTATGGTCGATGCTGTTTTCCCAGCTTCGGGAACGGCGACTGGGTTGATAATGGTACTTAAGCAAGTGCAGAAGGATGTTACGTAGATGGCTGCTGATAGCCCGGCGGTCGCTCTTGCCCATGCTTTCGATTTCTTCCGCGATATGTTCCAAATCCACCTCGGCGAGCTTACCTTGGCGCAGCAGTTCTGCCTGAGTTTGCGTCCACCGATAAAAGTCCTGCTCGTAATTGGTTTGGGGCGTGGCAGACATATAAAGATCTCCTAAGGAGCTCCCGGTTTTCTGGTTTGATGAACTCCACCGCCAACCTCCAGCCATGGGGTAGGTCTGGTCGAAAGAGTAAACCTTCTCTTGCTGACCTTCAAAAAGCCAAAATTGCTACTAAAAGCAACTTTGCTATACTAACAGCATAAGAGTACAAGCTATTTGGAGCGTCGCGACCATGACGGGAGAATCCTACCTCACGGTTCAAGAAGCGGCCCGCATCGCCAGCATGGCGGACGAAACCATCCGCCGCGCCATCCGCAAGGGCTACCTGCGGGCCACCGCGCCCGCCGCCGGTCCCGGCCACGGCAAATTTCGCATCGCCCGCAGCGAACTCGACCGCTGGATTCGCGGCGAACCCGACGCCACGGAATACCTGCTGCAATCGCCGGTGAACGCGGCGCGGTTGCTGGAAGCGGTCCGCGATCATCACGCGGGTCGGAATTTCCAGGAACGGGACCTGCTGCCCGATGCTGATTAGGTTCCATCCGCGTGGTTGGGAAGATTACCTGCACTGGCAGCGGACCGATAAAGCGATGCTGCGCAAGCTCAACCACCTGATTCAGGCGATTCAGCGGGAACCATTCGGCGGGATCGGCAAACCGGAACCGCTCCGCCACGACTTACGCGGTTATTGGTCGCGACGGATCACCGACGAACACCGGCTGGTGTATTTCGTGGCGGGCGACACCGTGGATATTCTGCAATGCCGGTATCACTACCAACCTTGAATGCGATGATCGGGCCGATCCTGGATCGACGCGCCAACAGGGCAGGCGGTCGGGCCGTATGGAGGGTTTAAAAAACGCCCGCCAGTCAGAGCGGTCCTCACTCCACCTCCAACTCCAGGACGCGCAGTTCCGTCCCGCCGCGCGTGCGGAGAAAATAGCCGCCGCAGCGGGGACAGGGGTCCTCGCGGTCGCGGATCTCCACCACGGCCCCGCAATCCAAACACCCGGCCAGACCGGGCGGTTGCTCGATCTCTAAAACCGCCTCCTCGGCCAGAGTGCCCCGGGCCGCCGCGGCAAACCCAAAGCGCAGCGCCTCGATCTCGATCCCGGCCAGCGCGCCCACTTCCAGCCGGACCACGCGCACTCGGCGGAACGGCTGGCGACGGGCGTGGTCCTCGATGACGCGAATCAGTTCCAGGCACAGCGACAGTTCGTGCATGACGCGGAGGTTCAGGGCAACAAGACGGTGGAGCCGGTGGTCTGCCGAGCTTCCAGGGCGCGATGCGCCTGGGCGGCCTCGGCCAGGGGATAGGTCTGGCCGATCTCGATGCGTACTGCTCCACCGAGCACCACGGCGCAGAGTTCGCCGGCGCTGGCGACCAGATCCTCCCGCTTGGCGGTGTAATGCATCAGGCTGGGCCGGGTCAGGAACAGAGAACCCTTGGCGGCCAAGATCCCCGGCTCGAACGCCGGCACCGGTCCCGAGGCGTTGCCGAAGCTGACCATCATCCCCAGCGGCCGCAGGCAGTCCAGCGAATCCATGAACGTGGCTTGGCCGACCGAGTCGTAAACCACCGCCACGCCCTGGCCGTCGGTGATCTCGCGGACCCGTTCGACGATGTTTTCCCGGCTGTAGACGATGACGTGCTGGCAACCGTGGGCGCGCGCCAGTTCGGCCTTGCGGTCGTCGCCCACCGTCCCGATGACCAGCGCCCCCAAATGCCGCGCCCACTGGCTGGCGATGGTCCCGACTCCGCCGGCGGCGGCGTGCAGCAGGATGGCGTCGCCGGGCTGGACCCGGTAGGTGCGCCGCAACAGGTAGTGGGCGGTCATGCCTTGCAGCATCATCGCGGCGGCGGTGCGCTCGTCGATCGCGTCGGGCAGGGCCACGACCCGGTCGACGGGCATCAGTCGGACCTCGGCATAGGCCCCGACCGGGGGACTGGCGTAAGCCACCCGATCCCCGACCTGGAGTTCAGTCACTCCCGCGCCGACCGCCTCGACCCGCCCGGCCCCCTCCATGCCCAGGGTCCAGGGCAACGCCGGCAGCGGATAGAGACCGGTGCGATGATAGACGTCGATGTAGTTGAGTCCGACGGCGGCCTGCCGCACCCGGATCTGGCCGGGACCCGGATCGCCGACCTCGACGTCCTCCCAGCGCAGTGTTTCGGGACCTCCGTACTCGTGAATGCGGATGGCTTTGGGCATGATGTACTCCTCGAATGGGTGGGTGGGACCCTGCCAAGTCTAGTGGATTACCGCATAAATTCTGACCGGTCTTGATCGGGTGCAGGGTGGATAAGGCGCTTGCGCCGCATCCACCAGGGGCCTGACGTGGCGGATGCGCTACGCTGATCCGCCCTACGCATCCGAACCGATCAAAACTTCTGCGTCAGCCCACTAGCAGCCGGTCGGAGATTCCAAATCGCGACCGACCACGGTGCGCGCCGAGCATTCAAACCCCCGGCGCCGACGGCAGTCCAGCCAAGGCCATCGCCAGTTCCGCCTCGTCGTAGTCCTGATCGGTCAATTTGCCGGCGAAGTAATCCATATACGCCTGCATGTCGAAATGGCCGTGGCCGCAGAGGTTGAACAGAATCGCCCGACTGACTCCTTCTTCCTTGCAGCGCAAGGCCTCGTCGATGGCTCCCTTCACCGCGTGATTGGCCTCCGGCGCCGGCAGGATGCCCTCGGCGCGGGCGAACCGGACACCCGCCTCGAAGCAGCCGAGTTGATGGTAGGCGCGGGCCTCGATCAAGCCCAGCTCCTTGACGTGACTGACCAGCGGCGCCATGCCGTGATAGCGCAGGCCGCCGGCGTGAAAACCGGGTGGGGTAAACGTCGACCCCAGGGTATGCATCTTGGTCAGCGGGGTCAGATGCGCCGTGTCGCCGAAGTCGTAGGCATAGGGACCTCGGGTCAGCGTGGGACAAGCCGCCGGCTCGATGGCGACGATCCGCAAGGACCGGCCGCCCCGTAATTGCGCGCCGAGAAACGGGAACGCGATGCCGGCGAAATTGGACCCGCCGCCGGTGCAGCCGACCACCACGTCGGGGTAATCGTCGGCCATGGCCAATTGCTCCATCGCTTCCAGGCCCACCACGGTCTGATGCAGCAAGACATGATTCAGCACCGAACCGAGCGCGTACTTGGTGTCGGGACTTTGCGCGGCGACTTCGACCGCTTCGGAAATGGCGATGCCCAGGCTGCCCGGATGATCGGGCCGCTGGGCGAGAATGGCGCGACCCGACGCCGTTTCCTCGGAAGGCGACGCCACGCAGCGCGCCCCGTAGGTTTCCATCAGCGCCCGCCGATAGGGTTTCTGGTTGTAGGACACGCGGACCATGAACACCTGCACGTCGATGTCGAACAGCGCTCCAGCGAAGGCCAGCGACGAGCCCCACTGCCCGGCGCCGGTCTCGGTGGCGATCCGTTTGACCCCCGCTTCCTGGTTGTAGAACGCCTGGGCGACGGCGGTGTTGGGCTTGTGCCTGCCGGCCGGGCTGACGCCCTCGTACTTATAATAAATCCGCGCCGGGGTGCCGAGCGCCT
>JAWOHQ010000468.1:0-11564 GCA_046485105.1 Candidatus Competibacteraceae bacterium
TAGAAGTACAACACCAGTTTCTTGCCGAAATAGTCGGACAGCTTGACGGTATCGCCTTGAGCGGTCACGGCGTTGAACTGGGGGGCGGGATCGCCGATTTTTAGTTTCATCGCTCTAATCTCACGGGTGGTTGTTTTGAAAGTCATGGACTTGCGACGGTTTCGGAGCGGACTCCCGAAGCCGTGAAATCCGACCTCGCGCGCGCTGGATTTTTGGCGTGGCGCGCTTCCACGCCATTTTTTTTCGGTTGGATGCACGAAACGCTCCAACCGTTGGGTTGGACTCCGAAAATTACCAATAAATGCCCCGGGTAAACTGGGCGAAGGAAATTTGCTCCAGCGAGGGTTCCGAGGCGTCGGTCGGCTGCGGTCCCTTGGCCGCAGTCGATTCGGGGAACAAACGAAACGCCGTATTCATGATAACCGCGTACAGTTTGGGCGCCACGGCGTGCAGCACCTGAGCGAAAATACCGACCCGGGTGGCGATGCGTTCCGGCCGGTCGATGATGGCCTGCACGATCAAGTCGGCGGCTTCTTCGGGACTCAGGGTCGGCACGTGCTGGTAGAGTTGGGTCGGGGCGATCATCGGCGTGCGCACCAGCGGCATGTTGATGGTGGTGAACTCGATGCCGCTGTCCGAGAATTCGGCGGCCGCGCAGCGCGAGAAGGCGTCCAGCGCGGCCTTGGAGGAGACGTAGGCCGAGAAGCGCGGCGCGTTGCTGAGCACGCCGATCGAGGAGATGTTGATGATGTGGCCTCGTTTCTTGGCCAGCATGCTGGGAATGAAGCCCATGATCAGCCGCAGCGCGCCGAAGTAGTTGAGCTGCATGGTGCGCTCGTAGTCGTGGAAGCGGTCCAACGAGTTCTCGATCGACCGGCGGATGGAGCGGCCGGCGTTGTTGATCAGGATATCCACCCCGCCATGCTCGTCCAACACGCGCCGCACCAGCGCGTCGCAGGAGGCGAGGTCGGCCACGTCGGCGGAGTAGATGAAGGCCGCCCCACCCAGTTTCTCGATTTCCCGCCGGGTTTCCAGCAGGTTTTCCTCGGTGCGGGCGACGACGAGGGTTTTTGCGCCCGCCTCGGCGATCTTGAGCGCGGCGGCTCGGCCGATGCCGGATGAGGCGCCGGTGATGAGTACCACCTTGTTCTTGACCGCGCCGCTGAGGCTACGGTCGACGAACAGGTCCGGATCGAGGTGGCGTTCCCAGTAGTCCCACAGCCGCCAGGCGTAGCTTTCCAGGGGCGGCGCGGCGATGTCGGTCCCTTGCAGAGCTTTGAGCGTCTCGCGGCAGTCGAAACGAGTGGGGTAGTTGACGAAGCGCAGCACGTCGGCCGGCATGCCCAGGTCCTTGAGGATCTGATCCGTGATGCGGCGGACCGGCTTCAGTTGCGACAGTCCGGCCTTGATGATTTCCGGAACGAACGCGAACATCAGGGCGTTGACCCGCAGGCTCATTTCCGGGGCGTGCGCGGCGCGGGCGAACAGGTTGAGGATGTCGCCGACCCGGTGCGGTTTCGGGTCCACCAAGTGGAAACACTGGCCGTCCAGTCCGTCCAGGTGGGCGATGTGGTCCATCGCGTCCACCACGAAGTTGACCGGCACCAGATTCAGCCGACCGCCCTCGATGCCGATGACCGGCATCCACGGCGGCAGCAGTCTACGCAGTTTCTGGATCAGCTTGAAGAAGTAGTAGGGACCATCGACCTTGTCCATTTCGCCGGTGCGCGAATCGCCGACCGCGATGCCGGGCCGGTAGACGCGCCAGGGACGCGAGCACTCGCGGCGGACGATGCCTTCCGATTCATGCTTGGTGCGATAGTACGAGTGGTCGAGCCCCTCGGCCTCCTCGAACATGTCCTCGCGGAACACCCCCTCGTACAGGCCGGCTGCGGCGATGGAACTGGTCAGATGGAAGCAACCGACCTCGATGGCTTCGGCGAAGGCGACCGCGTTGCGGGTGCCTTCGATGTTGACCCTTTGCTGGATGTCGGCGCCGGCCTTGAGGTCGTAGATCGCCGCCAGATGGAACAGATGCCGGATGTTACTTTGAAGTCGAGCCTGGTCGGACGCCGACACGCCCAACCGGGGCAGGGTCAGGTCGCCGACGATCGGCGCCGTGCGGTCGGCGGCGCTGCCCCAGCGTTGGCGGAGGGTTTCCATCAGGGGCAGTTCGCGTTCCAGAATCAGGTAGAAAATCGTGGCGTCGGGGCGTTGGAGCAGCTTTTCGACGAGGCGTCGGCCGATGAAGCCGGTGGCGCCGGTGACGAAATAATTCATGATGATTTTCGCTCCTGACTTCGTGGGATTACCACGGTCATTATAGAAGTGCCTGACCCAAAAATCCTTGACGACGCGAGCCATCCGTGCGGTCAATCAGGGCTAAGAGACTGTACAAAAACTCCCCTCTCCCTGTGGGAGAGGGGGTTGGGGGTGAGGGCTTTATTGCGGCACAGAAGGTTATCGAGATCGCGGTAGAGGAACCGGTATTCCCAGATGTTTTCAAAAACCAGGTGCAGGTACAGCCACATGTCCTCCATGTTGGGGACGCGGCGCTCGGGCGTCCGCAGGGCCGCGTCCATCTGCTGCTCGAATTGCTCGAACAGCAGCCAGATGATGTCGTCCTTGTTGCGGAAGTGGTAGTACAGATTGCCGGGGCTGATATCCAGTTCGTCGGCGATCTGATTGGTGGTGATACGAGGCTCGCCGTATTCGTTGAACAGTCGCAGGCTGGTCTGCAAGATGCGGTCGCGGGTTTTCATGGGCCGGCGGGCGTCCAGACAGAGGACATCGGAAGGTGGGGTTGGAGGCGATGTTACCGCCGAATGATGGATCGGGTCGGACCGTTTTGCGGCGCGATGGCCCGGCCGGGAAAATGAATAATACAGAGGAGAACGACGTGGAAAAGATCTGGTTGAAGGAGTATCCGCCGGGGGTGCCCGCCGAAGTCGACCTGAGCGAGTTCGCCTCGCTGAAGGACATTCTGGAAAAGAGCTGCCAGCGGTTCGCCGACTTGCCGGCCTATTCCAATATGGGGGTGACCCTGCGCTATCGCGAGGTCGATCGGCTGAGCCGTGATTTCGGCGCCTACCTGCAGGGGCTGGGGCTGAGCAAGGGCGAGCGGGTCGCCATCATGATGCCCAATACCCTGCAATATCCGGTCGCCCTGTTCGGCGCGCTGCGGGCCGGCCTGACGGTGGTGAACGTCAATCCCCTGTACACGCCCCGCGAGTTGGAGCACCAACTGATCGACTCCGGGGCGGCCGCCATCGTCATCATCGAAAACTTCGCTCATACCTTGCAGGAGGTGGTGGGTAAAACCGCGGTGAAGACCGTGATCACCACCCAGTTGGGCGATCTGTTCCCGTTTTTCAAGCGGGTGCTGGTCAACGCGGTGGTCAAGTATGTGAAGAAGATGGTGCCGGCCTGGAACATCCCCGGCGCGACGTCGTTCCGTCAGGCGCTGAGCGAAGGGGCGGCGCGCACCCTGGTCGACGTGCCGCTGAATCATGGCGATCTGGCCTTTCTGCAATACACCGGCGGGACCACCGGCGTCGCCAAGGGCGCGATGTTGACGCACGGCAATATTGTGGCAAATCTGCAACAGGCTTCGGCCTGGCTCGATTCGGTATCGAAACCGGGCGAGGAAACCATCATTACCGCCCTGCCGCTGTATCACATCTTCTCGCTGACCGTGAATGGCCTGACCTTCATGAAGGCGGGCGGTCATAACATCCTGATTACCAATCCTCGCGACATGCCCGGTTTCGTCAAGGAACTCGGCAAGGTCAAGTTTACCGCGATCACGGGAGTCAACACGCTGTTCAACGGGTTGCTGCATACGCCCGGTTTCGACCGACTGGATTTCAGCACCCTCAAACTGAGCGTGGCCGGCGGCATGGCGGCGCAACGGGCGGTAGCGGAAAGCTGGCGGAAAGTGACCGGGACGGCGCTGATCGAAGGGTATGGCCTGACCGAAACCTCACCGCTGGCCACCGCCAATCCGCTGACCCTCAAGGAGTTCAACGGCAGCATCGGCCTGCCCTTACCGTCGACCGACCTGTCCATTCGCGACGACGAGGGTCGGGAACTGGGCATCGGCAAGGACGCGGTGGGCGAGATCTGCATTCGTGGCCCGCAGGTGATGCGCGGCTACTGGAACCGTCCCGGTGAAACCGCCAAGGTGATGTTCGACGACGGCTATCTTCGGACCGGGGACATTGGTTACATGGACGAGCAGGGCTACACGCGCATCGTGGACCGCAAGAAGGACATGATTCTAGTGTCCGGTTTCAACGTCTACCCCAACGAGATCGAGGATGTGGCGGCGCTGCATCCCGGTGTGTTGGAAGCCGCGGCGGTCGGAGTGTCGGATGAGAAGACCGGTGAAGCGGTCAAGCTCGTGGTGGTGAAAAAAGATCCCGCGCTGACCGTCGAGGCGCTGATCGAGCATTGCCGCCAGCACCTGACCTCTTACAAGGTTCCGCGCCGCGTCGAGTTTCGCACCGAGCTGCCCAAGACCAACGTCGGCAAGATTCTGCGGCGATTGCTGCGGGAAGGATAGTTCTGGTTTCCCTCGGATGGAGTATGGTCGCCGTTTCAGAATTTTTTCATCTTTCCGTCAGGATGGCTTCATGTTTCTGACAGGTCTTGTTCACGCCACAACTCCGATACTGGTTCCGCAGGAAGAAAGTAGATTTCGTGGATGCGGGCTTCAGGTTGGCTCGCCCACGGAAAACTCCTGATCGACCATCATTGAATCGGAGATAAACATCATGACTAAGAAAATCTTTGGGTCTGTTGGACTGGTTCTGGCACTCGGTTGCGTGGGATTCTCGTCATCCGCTCTTGCCGGTGACTACCCTTGCCCACCGAACCGTGGCGCGGTGACAATCGACGGCAATATCGTTGTCAAGAGCGCCTGCACCCTGAATGGGACCTACGTCAAGGGCAATGTCCTTGTCTACTCCGGCGGCAGCCTCAGGGCAACCGGCGCCCGCATCGACGGCAACATCCAAGCGAAAGACGCTGTCTCGGTGACCGTCACCAATACCGAGGTCGATGGCGACATTCAGCTCGAGAACCTCAGGGGGACAGCGCCCAGCTCCGTCACCCAGAGTACGGTCAATGGCAATATTCAACTGAAGAGCAACCGCCAGTCCGTCACGGTAGTGAACAACGAAGTGGATGGCGATATCCAGCTTGAAGGTCTCAGAAGCACAACTGAGGGCTCCATCACGGACAACACCGTCAAGGGTAACATCCAACTAAAGAGCAACTATCTGCCCCTGAGTATGGAGCGCAACGACGTCGATGGCGACGTGCAGGCTTTCAGCAATCGGGCGAATCCTCTCCGTATCTCCGGAAACAGGATCGACGGGAATCTTCAGTGCAAGAGCAACAATCCCGCGCCGACCGGCAGCAACAATACCGTTTCGGGAAATAAGGAAGACCAGTGCCGCCGGCTATAACAGCCGGTCTGCGACGCCAGGGACGGCGTCTCGCGGCTTGACTGCCGCCGCTTGCTCTGATTCGTTTCGTCAGAAGGTCGTGGGTCTTAAGAAAAGACCGCCGGACTGCCGAAGGCGACCGTCGTCAAGGTCGCAAGATGTGGTGCGGCTTTTTTTATTTTTCACGGTGAGGAAAGCCGACATGAACCAAAAGCCATTGAGGGTGGGGATGTGGCTGTGCATGGCGATGCTGTGGATTGGCCTGATCTCTACGGGGTCTCAAGCAGCAACCAACGAACAAATCATTCTGAATCTGGAAGAGCCCGGCAGTGGAAATGTTTATTCCGGCGTCGGGAATATTCGGGGTTGGGCGGTAGCTCCCCAAGGCATCCAACGGATCGAGTTGGCGATCGATGGCGTCTATCGGACCAATATTCCATCCGGTGGCTTGCGGACGGATGTGGGGGATGACTATCCGACGTACCCCAATGCCAATGAGTCAGGCTTCTCGATGGCCTTCAACTACTCGGACTTGGCGCTCGGTCCGCACACTATCACCGTGCGCGCGATCGATGGGCGGGGCGACGACCGGGTAGTCACCGCTGCTTTCAACGTGACCCGTTTCGATAATTCCTTCATCAACAATCCGAGCGGTGTCAGTTTAAGCGGCGCCACCGTTCGTGACGAGGGTGAGTCGATCCTGATCGACAACTTGCTCGTGGAGGGGAAACGCTATGATGTGAGATTGAATTGGCGTCCGGCTATGCAAGGATTTTCCATCACCCAGATCGCGTCGGTGGGGACTCCATCCGATGATTGCAGTACGACCCTGACCCTGGGCGCCGTAACAATCGACGACAACGTTGTTGTGCAGAACGGTACCTGTATCACTCTCAATGGGACCACCGTCAAGGGCAACGTGCTCGTCTATTTCGGCGGCGGTCTAACGACCATCGGCGCTCGGGTCGATGGCAACATTCAAGCCAGAGACGCGGTCTCGGTGACGGTCGAGAACACTTATGTTGATGGTGATATCCAGCTCGAGAACCTCAGAGGATCATCGCCGAGTTCCATCATGGATAGCACCGTTAAGGGTAACATCCAACTCGAGCGCAACTCTCCGCCCCTGAGGGTGGTATCCAACAACGTCGACGGCGACGTGCAGGCCTTCAGCAACAGGTCGAGCCCGCTCTTCATCTCCAATAACACCATCGACGGCAATCTCCAGTGCAAGGACAATATCCCGGCCCCGACCGGTGGTGGCAATACCGTTTCGGGAAATAAGGAAGACCAATGTAGCGGGCTATAATGGCCGGTACGTGACGCCAGAGACGACGGCGTCTTGGCTGTCAACCTCCGATCTTGGCCCTTCCAAATGATGCGCTTCACGACCAAACTCTTTATCCTGTTTGCCGGCGTGCTGGGTTTGGCCGTTGTTGGGACCTCGCTGGCCGTTTGGGGAACCCAAGAGGCGCGTTACAACCTGGCGCGGACCGAACTGGCCCACCGTTCTTACCAAGCCCATTTGTCCTTGTCCAACCACACCTATCAGCTTTTCAAACAGTTCGGTGACGCGATGGTGATCGGGGATCTGGACCAGGGCGCCTTGGAAACCGAGCTGCTGGCGGCCATTCGCCGCGACATCGGCAGCATCCGCGAGATCACCGCAGCGGAGATTCAACTGGACGGTGATGACAAGGTCGTAAAGCTCGATCATCTGGTGCGCATCGAGACCAAGATCAAGGCACTGCTGGATGAGTACCAGACCGTGCTTGCCACCGGCTATCCCACCCCCCTTGTCGAAGAGTGGGGTCGCTTGTCCAGAATCCTGGACGAGCGCGTCGACCAGGATTTCGCGCGCCTGATCCAGGAAGCCCTCGACCGGGAGCTCAGCGCGTTGATCGAGCAGCAAACCCTGACTAGGGTGAGATTGAAATTCAATCAGTGGCTAGCCGTGGCCATTGCCGTGTTCGGCGCCATCGCCGCGAGCGCGGCGCTTTGGTGGCTGATTCGCGATTTTAATGAGCCGGTCAATCGGTTGATCGACGGGGCTGAGGCGCTCGCCCGCGGCGACCACGACCATCGGATCGAACTCGGCGGTGGCAGTGAACTGGAGGGCGTGGCCCACGCCCTCAATCGGATGGCCAACGAGATCGCGGACCGCCAAGCACAGTTGGAGGCGGCCAACCGGCGCCTGGAAACAACAGTCTCCCAACGCACCAACCGCCTGAAGCAGCTCGTGGTGACGCTGAAGGAGACCGAGGACAGCCGCAAACGGCTGCTGGCCGACGTGAGTCACGAGCTGCGGACCCCGCTGACCATCATTCGCGGTGAGGCCGACATTGCCCTGCGCGGCGCGGATAAACCCCCGGACGATTACCGTGCCGCCTTGGAGAAATGTCGCGAAGCCGCGACACATACCGCGCGGCTGGTCGATGATCTGCTGTTTATTGCCCGGCACGAATCGCGAGAAACCCGTCTGAGCGTTCACGCCGTGGACCTAGTAATGCTCTTGCCGAAAGTGATTGAGGATTGCCGAAGCCTCTGGGGTCGGTATGGCGTATCGGTTGTTTTCCTGAGCGACCTCGCGACCGCCGTCGTGCGGGCCGACCCCGACCGGTTGCGTCAGGTCTTGATGATTCTGCTGGATAACGGCCAGCGCTATGGCGGCAAGCAGGTCGAGGTGGGCCTTACCGTCAGTTCTGGTGGTTATCGGATCGCTGTCCGCGATGATGGCCCCGGCTTGACTGTCGAGGAACAGGCGCGGGTGTTTGAACGCTTCTTTCGGGGAGACAACGCGACCCAGCGGTATGATGCCGGCGTGGGCTTGGGCCTACCGGTGGCTAAGGCCATCATCGAGGCGCACGATGGCGACATCGCGATCCAGAGCAAACCCGGCAAGGGTTTGACGGTGTCGGTCGTGCTGCCCGGCCAACCCACGCTCAGGGCGGTATCATGAACGTCTTGCTGGTTGAGGACGAGGCGCGAATCGCCGATTTCATCCAGCGGGGGATGAAAGCGGAAGGTTGGCAGGTGTGCGTCGTGCCGCATGGAGAAGCCGCCTTGGCCATGATCGCCGTGGAAAGCTTCGATGTGATCGTGTTGGACCTGATGCTGCCGGGCATCAGCGGTCAGGATGTTTGTCGGCGGCTACGGGCGAAGAAAAATCTGACGCCGGTCTTGATGTTGACCGCGTTGGGGGATGTGGAAGATCGGGTGTCGGGCTTGCGGATGGGTGCCGATGACTACTTGGTCAAGCCGTTCGACTTCGATGAGTTGCTGGCTCGCGTTGAAGCTCTGGCTCGCCGCGCGAGCGCGTTCGAAGTTGCGGAAGCGGAGCCTTACCTCCTGATTGCGGGATCGCTCTGCTTCGACACGCGCTCGCTGGAGGTCCGATGTGGTGACCATCTGATCGCCCTGACGCCGAAGGAGCGCGAGATCCTAAAACTGTTGTTATCGAATCCGGGCAGGATTTTCTCGCGCGAGCGTATTCTCAGCATGGTGTGGCGGGTCAATGAGGATCCGCTGACTAATGTCGTCGACGTGTACGTCGGGCGGCTGCGGAAGAAGCTCGGCGCCTGCGGCGAGTCCCTCGAGACCGTGCGCGGCGCGGGTTATCGCTATGTCGAGCATGTCAAGGCAATGGCTGACCCGCTAAAGCCGGTAGGTTGATGGGGGCGACTGGAAAATTTACGCTACCTGAAAATTCGCCCAGCCAATGACCGGCCGCTTGCTCTTACCAGTGGTGATGCGCCAGAACGTGGTGGGCGATTTGTGTTCGATCAAAGAACGGTTGTTTGTTGTCCTCCGCCAACGGTCAATCTAGTTGTTGTAGACCGATTTGTTTGTTGTTTAATACAAAATGATCGGTCATACTGATTCCTATGTATATCAAAAGGCAAGCCGAAAACGATCTCCGCGAAGCCCTCGCCAGCGACAAGGTAGTCCTGGTGCTAGGCGCCCGGCAGGTCGGCAAGACCACCCTTGTCGAACAGGTCTTGCGAGGTGCGGCGGTGCGGTTCCTGAACTTCGACGTCGAAATCGATAAGGCCCGCTTCCTGGCGGCGGCGGCGCTGGCCCCGACCGAGGCCCTCCGCACTTTGGGAGCGCCCCAGGTGCTGGTGCTGGACGAGGCTCAGCGCCTGCCGGAGACCGCTCGGATCGTGAAAGGCTGGTACGATGCCAAAGTGCCGACCCGCCTGCTGCTGCTTGGCTCCTCTTCGCTCGATCTGCTCGACCAGAGCGCGGAGAGTCTGACTGGGCGCAATCGCAAACTGGTGTTGCCACCCCTGTTGTTCTCCGAGGCGCTGCGCTCTCAAGAGTGGGGTGAGGCCGTCCTGGATCGTCCGGCGGCGCGCGAGCCGTTTGCCGCGCCGCTGCGGGCCTTCCTGCTCCAGCGCCTGGCTTTCGGCGGTTATCCTGAGATCGTGCTTTCCGCCAAACCGCGGCGCCTGCTGCGCGAACTCAGTTCGGATTACCTGTGGAAGGACATCCTGCAAACGGGGCTGGTGAAAACCCCTGACCTGATCCGCCGGTTGCTCCAGCTCCTCGCTCACCAGGCGGGCAGCGCGGTGTCGGTCAACGAACTGGCCACGCAGCTTCAGATGGGGCGGCCAACCGTGGAACGCTACCTCGACCTGCTCGAACGGACTTTCGTCATCTTTCGGCTACCGGCCTTCAGCACCAACCCGCGCAAGGAAATTTCCAAGAGCCACAAGGTGTTTTTCTGGGACACCGGCATTCGCAACGCCCTGCTCAACGCCTTCGCGGCGGACGCCTTTCGGCCTGACATCGGGGCCGTGTGGGAAAATTGGGTCATCGCTGAGTTGGCCAAACGCAACGTTCTACTGGGTTCACCCTGCGAGCTGTTTTTTTGGCGCTCGCGCACCCAGGCGGAGGTGGACTTGGTGGTGAAAGGCGAAAGCGGGTTGCGCGCCTTCGAGATCAAGTGGAACCCGCGCCGCGCCGGGAGTGCCGCCTTCCGCTCCGCCTATGGGGTGGACGTCGAACTTATCGGCCCCGACGACCCGTTTGTCGCTGATCTGCTACACTCCTGAGTCCCCGTGCCTGAAAAAGTGTCGGACCTGGTGACGAGGTAGGGAGGGAGTATCCGAAACGCACTGGAGCTTGTCGGCGAGCGACCCCTTGAGACCCGCCCCCCTCTCCCCCGCGGGAGAGGGGGGCGGGTGTGCGGTCAGGCCGCCGCGGCCGCCGGCTGGACGCTGATCGTGCGTTCCAGCCAGCCCAACAGATGATCCGCGACTTCGCGCCAGTTCAGTTCCAGCATCATGGCGTGCGCCATGTCCGGGAAGATATGGGCCTCGGTTTGGTAAAAGCGCGCGGTTTCCCGCACCAGCGCCGGCGAGACGAACACGTCGTTCCGCGCCCCCAGCACCAGCACCGGGACGCGTAATTGCCGCGGGTTCAACCGCAATGGGTTCAGGCCCATCATGTCCAGCGAGACGACTTGTGATTCCGCCTGGGCATAGCGGAAGTATTCACGCAGTTTCGTGAAGGGCATGTCCTTGGAAAACAGCGCCCGCCGCATCAGTTCGGGAGTGCCATAACTGGGGCCGAGCACCGAAAACAGCGAAATCTGCTGGAACAGAAAAGGATGGCGCATCGCCATGTGCAGTGTGGCCGGCAACAAGCCCTGCGGCGGCACCGAGGCCATCAGGACCAGGCCCGCGACCGGGGGTTGGCTTTCCAGATATTTCTGGATCACCATGCCCCCCATCGAGTGGCCGATCAGCACCGGCGAGGTCGGCAGGGTCGCCGCGGCCTTGGTCAGATCGGCCACATAATCGGCCAGCCGCCAGGTATGGAGATGCTCGTGCCCTTCGCTGAGACCGTGGCCGCGCAAACTGAAGGCGTGCGCTTCGTAACCGTGCCGGGCGAAGTAGGGGAGGAAGTTCTCATCCCAGATACGGGCTTCCGAGAACGAGCCATGCACGAACAGCAGGGGCGTTGGTTTGGGCGTGACCTCCGGATAGCGACTGATCAGGTCCAACTTCATGGTGATGATTCCTGTGGAGTGGGTAGGGGCGAGTGAATGCGGCAGGTGGGTCGATCAGGAGTCTGCCCAGATGCGACGCATGGCTAAAGACGGCGGCT
>JAWOHQ010000004.1:0-7788 GCA_046485105.1 Candidatus Competibacteraceae bacterium
TTTGATTGTAACATTGATTGGAAATTAGGCGATTAGGAATCAGGTATTAGGAATGAGGCAATTAGGAATAAGGCAATTAGGTGATTAGGAATTAGGAAAATAGCACTTATTTTATTTTAATCCTAATACCTAATACCTATTACCCAATACCTTTTATTACAAACTACTACCAACTACCAACTACCAACTACCGACTACCGACTACTAACTGCCACCACATGCGCGGCTGCTGTCGACGCCATCCCGCCCAGGCACTGGATCAAGCCCAGCTTAGCATCTTTCACCTGGTTCGCCCCGGCCTCCCCGCGCAATTGGAGCGTGGCTTCCACCGCCTGGTAGACTCCCGTCGCGCCGATGGGATGCCCGCGCGCTTTGAGCCCGCCAAAGGTCGCCACCGGGATCTGCCCGCCCAGGCCGATCACCTCAGGCTTAGCTAGCATCCAGCCCTGCCCCTGGGCGGCATACCCGGCTGCCTCCAGGGATAGCGCAGCGTGCAGCGAGGTGGCATCGTGGTATTCGAAAAAGTCCACATCTCTGGGCATGACTCCCGCCCCGCGGCAAGCACGCTCAATGCTCAGGCGCGCCGCGTCCCACACCAACGGCTGATGCCGGTCGTGGATCGAGAGGGTATCCGTCACAATGCTCGACCCGATGATGCTGACGCACGGCTTGTCCCAACCCTTTGGCAGACAGTCCTCCCGGACCAGCATCACCGCGGCCGCCCCATCCGCATAGGGCGCCACATCAAACAGGTTCAGGATCTCCGCTGCATCCGCGGCTCGTTGGTAAGCACCCGGGTGCATCGGCTTCTGGAACATGGCATAGGGGTTGGTGGCGCCGTTGGCGTGGGCCACCTCCGGGAAACCAGCAAAGGCTTTACGCTCTGCGCCATACTCCTGCAGGTAGCGGTGAAACAGCAGCCCGGCCAGGCTTAGCGGCGTCAACCCCTCAGCAGCCTCGTAGTCCGCATCCAGGAACTGGACGCCTACAACCCGCTGGTCCCGGACGGGAGCAACTTCAAGGCCACGATGCTGATCGAATACCCGGACGTCGAGGAACGCCACCTCATGCTGGGGCTATTAAAAGGAATCGAGGATCGGATCTGGCTGCGGGTCGAGGATTGCGAACCCGTGTACGCCATCGCTGACGAGGATCTCGAGCGGGAGAATGAGGAAAAAACCAGCGCCGTGCATTTCCTGCGCTTCGAACTGACGCCTGAGATGAAAAATCGGTTACAGCAGGGCGCGGCGCTGGCTTTCGGCGTCGATCATGCGAATTATGCCGCCGATATTCCGGCGGTTCCCGAGAGCCTGCGCCTGTCGTTGCTGGCGGATTTGGCCTAGTGTTTCAACCAGGCTGAATTGATGAATGTAGGGTGGATAAGCGCAGCGCATCCACCTTCAGCTTGGTGGATGCGGCGCAAGCGCCTTATCCACCCTACGCCAGATCAAGACCTGTCAGAATTTATGCGTTAATCCACTAGACCTCACCCCCTCTCCTATTCCGGGAGAGGGGGTTTTTAGCCCCCGGAAATCAGCTCGCCGGAGAAGGCTTACCCTGTTGCAAGCGGGGCGCTACCACCATCCGCTGGAACAGGTACACCGCAACCGCCAAACTCAACCCGATGACGTCGGTGAGCAGCCCGCCGGAGATCATCAGCAGGGCGCCGGCGAAGGTCACGATCCGGGCTGGAATCCCCAGGTCGGCATTGAACAGATAACCGATCACCGCCCCCGACAGCAGGTAAATACCGACCGTCGCCGTGACCACGGGCAGGGCAATCTCAATCCAGGAGCCCTGCATCAACAAGGCCGGACTGTAGAAGAACATGAACGGCACGACGAATGCGGCGAGTCCGAGGCGGAACGCCGTCACCGAAGTCCGCATCGGTTCGGAGCCGGCCAGAGCCGCGCCGGCATAAGCCGCCAGGGCCACCGGCGGGGTAATCGCCGAAATGACCGCGTAGTAGAAAATGAAGAAGTGTGCGATCAAGGGCTCGATCCCGAGCTGGATCAGGCCCGGCGCCACCACCGAGGCGGCCACCGCATAGGCGGCGGTGGTCGGCATGCCCATGCCGAGGATGATCGAGATCAGCATGGCGAACATCAGGGCGAGAAATTGGCTGTGCTCGGCCACCCCCAGCAGCATGGATGAGAAGCGCAGCCCGACCCCGGTCAGGCCGATCACGCCGACGATGATGCCGGCGCAGGCGCAGACCGCGATCAACTGAATCGCCATCCGCGCCGACAGGTTCAAGGCGTTGAGGACCCCCATGATCCCCATGCGATAGGGCGTCAGCCAACTCACGACCATCGCGCTGACCATGGCCAGCGTGCCGGCCCGGATCACCGAATAACCTAAAAAGAGCGCGCCGACCAGGATCAGGATGGGAATGAACAGATAGACTTGGCGGACCAGCTCCTTCATCACCGGCAGTTCCTCGCGGGGCAGGCCACGCATGTTGTGCTTGCACGCCTCGAAGTCCACCATGAAAAAGATTGAAGCGAAGTAGAGCACCGCCGGGATCACCGCCGCCACGATCAGCTCGGTGTAGGGAATGCCCGTCACCTCCGCCATGATGAAGGCGCCCGCGCCCATGATGGGCGGCATGATCTGGCCGCCCGTCGATGCCGCCGCTTCGACCGCGGCCGCGACTTGCGGCCGGTAGCCGACCCGCTTCATCAGCGGAATGGTCAACGAGCCGGTGGCGACCACGTTGCCCGCCGAAGTGCCGTTGATCATGCCCATCAGGCCGCTGGCGAAGATCGCCACCTTGGCCGGGCCGCCTCGCTTGTGGCCGGCGGCGGCGAACGCGAAGTTGACGAAATAGTCGCCCACCTTCGAGGCTTGGAGAAACGCCGCGAAGGTGATGAACAGGACGATGTAGGTCGACGACACGGCGGTGGTCGGTCCGAGAATGCCGTTATCGGTATAGATGTAGGTGAAAAACCGGCCGGCCGCGTAGCCGGAATGCTCGAGAAAGCCCGGCAGATAGGGGCCGACGAACCCGTAGATGATGAACACCGCCGCGATGATTACCAGCGCCAGGCCGGCCATCCGGCGGGTCAACTCCAGGATCAGGGCGATACCGGCCAGCGAGACCCAGAAGTCGGTGTCCAAGGGTGAAACGCCCGCGCGAAATTGCCAGGCGGTCAGGTTGAAGAGCAGGTACCCGCCGACCGAGAAACTGCCCGCGAAGAGCACCCAGTCGTACCAGGGCACCCCGTGCCGATCCGGGCGAAACAGCCAGGATGACAAAGTCGCCACGACCACCGATACCATCAGGATTGGCCCGAACGTCTTGAACACCCAGGGCGGTGGGAAACGAATTTCGAGCACTTCGCGCATGAAAAACGCCGCGACGATAGCGGCCACCGCGTAGAGCGCCGTCATACTCGCCACCAGCAGGGGGAGTAGTTGCGCGGATCGCCAGAGCGTTCGTACCTGGTCGTCGAAACGCGGCACGAGCGAAATGGCCAAGCCGAAGCCGATCATCAGCCCACCCGCCACGTGCAAAATACGGAACGCCCAGGTTTCCAGGGGAAAGAGGTTCAGCACGACCAGATGGAAGGTCGTGTAGAGGATACAAAAGGCGACGAAGAAAAATCCCTCCCAGCGTCCAAACTCGCGGACGTTGGACACGGGCTCTTCATCGACCCCGGAAGCAATGATTTTTCCAGTAGGTGGATTGGGGTCTTGGACGGTCATGGGAGACTCGCTAAAACGGGGGTAACTGAGTTTGGGGGCGACCGGCCGGTCGGGAGTAAACTCCCCGGCGCGCGGCCGGGGAGCGCGATCTTCAACTCCTGACGGATCAGCCCTTGTATTCAGGCGGGATCAGATTCTTGGGAATCTCGATGCCCTTTTCCTTGTAGTAGCGGATGGCTCCCGGATGGAACCACATGAAACCGTTCTGATTCCAGTTCTCGGGCTTGGTTTCCGCGGCCGTCTGATGGATCTGCATCATGCGGTCGTTGTTGTCCAGCACGACCTTCATGACTTCATACACCAGACTTTCGGGCAGATCCTTGTTGGCGATGCCGAAGTTGGCCATCGACACGGTCAGGATGTCGGCCTCCTGGCTCCGATAGGTACCCTTCGGGATGGTGAACGCCGTCATGGACGGGAATTGCTTGATCAGCTTGGCCTGCTCTTCGGCGGTGAAGGCGAAGATGGTGGCGGGTTTCTGGGCCTCGACCTCGCTGAAGGCCGAGATGGGAATCCCGGCGGCGAAGGCGAAGGCGTCGATCAGATTATCCTGAAGCTGACCGGCCGCGTCACTGGCGTTCCCGTACTGGAGGTTGGCCTTGACGCCCAGCGCCGCGAACATTCGCCCCCAATAGGTGGCCGCCGTGCCGGTGCGCGGCCCGACGTTGACGCGCTTGCCGTTCAGATCGGCGACTTTGGCAATGTTCGACGCCTTCATGGCGATGGCGTGGAAGGGCGTGGCATACATGGGGAACAGGGCGCGCACGTTGCGCATCTCCACGCCCGGCGCCATCTCGCTTTCTCCGTTCCAACTGTCGTAACCGGGTCCCATGGTGATCATGCCGAACTGCAAGTCGCCGGCATTGACGAGCGCCATGTTGGCGACCGGGCCGCCCGTCACCTCGGCGGTCGCACCGATGCCGAGCATTTCCTGCATGAGACCGGCCCATCCGGCTCCATAGATGAAGTACGTTCCACCCTGGGAGGCCGTACCCACCTTGACGGAAGACGGCCAACCGGTCTTGTCCATGGCTTGGGAAATGGGAGCCGCGGCCAGCCCGATCACGGCCAGTCCGGCCACGGTGATGACAGCTTTGAGAGCACCTCTTAACATGTTGATTGTTCTCCGATGATGGTTGATCATTATTTTGGCGGCAAGTGTTGAAACTCCGCATGTTGAGGGCAAACGAAAGCTTCGCGATGCGGAACTCACACTTGCGCCTGATTAGGAGTGTAGACAAGGCTGGCGCTTTAGGAAGGGCTTCCAGAACCGCCTGGCGAAAAAAAACCGGGGGCGGCCTGATGGCTGCCCCCGGTCGGGTGAACTTGTTCGCGGTCGTTCAGCTCCAGTAGCGCACCGGACCGCTGTCGATATGGACGAAGTTGGAGCGGGGATAATAGCCGACCCCACCCGCACCCAGCGAACGCGCCGCCTGGCACAGATCCGACACGCGGCCATCCGGAATCCGGACATCCAGGGCCATGGCCCGGGTATGGTAGCTGTTCCGCGCCACCCGCCGGTTGTGCTGGCGCAATTGCCCGTTCGTCTCCGGCGATCGATAGGCGCTGATGACATGGATCGGCTGGCGCAGCCGCATCTGCAACTGCAAGGCGTAGAGTTGATCCAACACCCTGACATCGAATAATTTCACCTGATCGTTGCGATGGTCGCGCAACGCCCAACTGATCTCGCTGATGGCCTCGCGGATATAACCGTCGCGCGGCGTCCAGTAAACCCGGCGGATGGTCTGGCCGGTACGCGGACTGTGGAAGAAGAGCGAGCGATCGCGCATGACCGCCGCCTCGGGCAGTCCCGGCGCCAACGCCAAGGCGCCAACGCCGCCCGCCGTCCACTTTAGAAACCCGCGCCGGCTCAGTTCCGGCGTATCCTTGGCGGACTCTTCGATCGGTTGAAGCATTGCGTCTTTCGGCATTTTCATCAAACCCTCCCGGCGACTGACTCGATTTTTCTTCACTTTAGCCAAGTTGTTTGATAAAGCAAGAATCAGATACACCAATATCGATTAGCCATTTTACAACAAAACAGATTTCCTAGTCTTTTTCCAGGTTTTTATTTTTGTAAGAAACAACACATGATTATCTTATTTTTTATAAGTAAAATTTTAATACATTTAATCAAAAAATTTATATTTTATAATATTTTAAATTTTATATTAATTGCATCAAAAAAGGTATTTATTATAAAAAATACATTTTTTATATAAAAAAACAACAATTATTATAATTCCAAAAAACAACAATCCTCCGTGAGCCTCTGATTTATGAGCCAAGAAAAATTTCCCATCACCCCCGCGATCCGGTTTTTACGGACCCACTCCATCGTCTTCACCCCGCATCTCTACCCCTACGAGGAACACGGCGGAACCGCCCATAGCGCCCGCTGCCTCGGGGTAGACGAACATCAGGTGATCAAAACGCTGATCATGGAAGACGAGCTTAAAAAACCGTTGATCGTGCTGATGCACGGCGACCGGCAGATCTCCACCCAGGCGCTGGCCCGGTGCCTGCGGGTCAAATCCATCGCCCCCTGCGACCCGGCCGTGGCTCATAAACACAGCAGCTACCAGGTCGGCGGCGTCTCGCCCTTCGGCGCCCGCAAGGCCATGCCGGTATATCTGGAATCCAGCATTCTCGATCTACCGCGCATCTACATCAACGGCGGCAAGCGCGGTTTCCTGGTCGGCATGGCGCCGGCCGATCTGCAACGCCTGCTGCAACCGACGCTGGTCCAGGTCGCGACCGGAGCTTGAGCATGGACCAACACTTTTTTCTCGCCACCGCCCCGGCCGGGATCGAACCGCTGCTGGCGGCGGAACTGGCCGCCCTGGGCGCGGCCGCGCCCCAACCGGTTCGCGGCGGAATCCGGTTCCAGGGATCGCTGGAACTGGCTTATCGCGCCTGCCTGTGGTCGCGCACCGCCAGCCGGATCGTGTTGCAACTGGCCGAGTTTCCCGCCGCCGACGCCGAGGCGCTTTACGCCGGCCTGCACGATTTACCCTGGGAAGAGCATCTCGCGGCAAACGGCACGCTCGCCGTGGACTTCAGCGGCGGCGGCCCCGGTATCGATCACACCCATTTCGGCGCACAGCGGGTCAAGGACGCCATCGTGGACCGATTCCGGGCGCGCGCCGGCCAACGGCCGGGCGTGAACCCAAATCGTCCGGACCTGCGCCTCCACGCGCGCTGGCATCGCGGCCAGGCTACGGTCGGCATCGATCTGTCTGGCGACAGCCTGCACCGGCGCGGCTACCGCGAGGCGACCGTGACCGCACCCTTGAAGGAGACGTTGGCCGCCGCGCTGCTGTTGAAAGCCGACTGGCCGGTCATCGCCAGCGGCGGCGGTCCCCTGCTCGATCCTCTGTGCGGTTCCGGCACCTTGGTCATCGAAGCCGCCTGGATCGCCGGCGATCACGCGCCGGGACTGCTGCGCGACCATTGGGGTTTCAGCGGCTGGCTGGGCCATATCCCGGTGTTGTGGAACCGACTGCTGGCGGAAGCCCGCGACCGGCGCGAAACCGGTCGGGCGCGCATCCCGCTGATTCTCGCCAGCGACCACGACCCGAAGGCGGTGCGCGCGGCGTCGATCAACGCCGGGCGCGCCGGAGTGGCCGGGTCAATTCGCATCGAACGCCGCGCCTGGACCGCCGTCGAACCGCCGCCGGGGCCACCCGGACTGCTGATCGCCAACCCGCCTTACGGCGCGCGGCTGGGCGAACCGGACGAACTGGATACCTTGTACATACAATTGGGCGACCGGCTGAAATCCCACTTCCAGGGCTGGCGAGCGGCGTTGTTCGCCGGTAACCCCGAGCAGGGCAAGCGCATGGGCTTGCGCGCCTGCAAAACTCATGTTTTTCACAACGGCCCACTGGAATGCCGGCTGCTGCAATTTCAGGTCGAACCGGAATACTTCGTGGACCGGAACGCCGCCGACCGGCGCGCCCGCGCGGCCGGATTGGAACGGGCGCTGGCGACGGGCGCCGAGAGCTTCGTCAATCGCCTGCGCAAAAACCTGCGCCATCTCGGCCGCTGGGCGGAGCGGGAGGGGATAAGTTGCTA
>JAWOHQ010000031.1:0-3664 GCA_046485105.1 Candidatus Competibacteraceae bacterium
CTTGTGCGGGCTGATCTTCTTCTCGATCCCCGCTTTTTGCAACATCCCCCGCAGGTAGGCCCGCGCCGCCTGGGCCGAGGCCGGCGGCTGGCCGGGGACCTTGGCGAACACCCACTCGCCGTTCGGCCGGTCCTTGATCCAGTCCCCGAACTCCGCGCCGAACGCGGCCGGCAGCGGTACCCGGCGTTCCTTATCGCCCTTGCCGATCACCCGTACCGACTTGGCCGTTCCGTCCACCCGCCGCACGTCCGAAACCTTTAGGCCCAATGCCTCGGAGATCCGTAGCCCCGAGTTCAGCAATAGCCCGAACAGCACCTCGTAGCGGCGGCGGGTTTCGGTCATGTGCTCGGGGTTCTGGCCGAAGATGTTCAGGGGCAGGTTGGTCCGGTCCTCCAGGGTCGCCGTCAGCCGCGCCTGCTCCTCCCGCTCCAGCCACACCGGCATGCGCTGGGGCCGCTGGGGCTTGTCGGCCAGGTAGACCGGGTCGCCGGTGACGATCTCGTGCTTCAGCGCCCAGCGGTAGAAGGTGCTCAGGGCGCTCAGCCGCCGGTTGACGATGTGGGCGCTGACCTGTCGTTCCCGCAACTGCCAGGCCACGTACTGCTCCACGTCGGCCGCCTGCGCTCGCTGCCAGTCCTTGCCGGCGTCCAGCAGCCAGTCCCGCCAAATTCCCAGGTCCGAGTGGTAGGCGTAGCAGGTGGTCACGCGGTGGCCCTTGGTATAGCGCAGGTGCGCCAGGAACTCCCGGCGGGTCTCGTCGTAGATGGCGCGGTCGAACATGGCGGCGATTCTCCACCCGCCCCTCGGGCGCATGTCGCGGCGGGGCCGGGTTTCATGATTTTCGGAAATGACGATTTCCGAAGCCTGGGCTGTAAATCCCGAAACGCACCCCCCCGCGCCCCCGCGAAAAATCGGCTATGGATGGGGGGTGAGTGGGGCCAGAGACCTGGATTTTCTCGATAGCTTTTATAGAAATCAATATTTCTGAAAAGCTTGTGAGAAAGAAGTATCGTTTAGTATCATACTATGTGAAGCTGTATGAGATTGTATGATATCATACAGCACGGTATAGTTTAGTACGATCTAATATCAAGCGGCAGGCGACGGGCGAAGCGGCGGCAAGGGGTCCGGTCGCGAGCGCGGAGAGCGAGAGGCTGGAGACGTCCATCACGACGGGTGAAGCACCCCAACGCTGGGAGAAGGGGACGCGCTACTACGAGGCGCGCCTGCATCGCGATCTTTGGGGCGACTGGTTGCTGAGCGTCCGCTGGGGGCGCCGGGGCACCCGGCTCGGCCAGTCGCGGGATCGGCCTTGCGCGTCCTACGCCGACGGGTTGGCCCGGCTGGCGGCGGTCGCCAAGCGGCGGGTGCAACGCGGCTATCAGCCGGTCGGGCGCCGCGCGCCCTTCACCCCCGGCATCTGCTAGCATACGCAGCTACATCATACAGCATGGTATGATACTGTATTGTATGAAGTCAGCACCGGGCCAACCGGTCATTTCCACCACAAGGGCCATCCGGCATGATCGTTCTCATCGGCGGGGAGAAGGGCGGGACCGGCAAAACCACGCTGGCGGTGAACCTGGCGGCGCTGCGGGCCGTGCACGGCCGCGACGTGCTGCTGATCGACACCGACATCCAAGCCAGCGCCAGCTATTGGGCGCAGATTCGCGACGAGGCGGCCGTGACCCCCCGCGTGGCCTGCATCCAGAAATTCGGCAAGGGCATGCAAGCCGAGGTCCGGGATCTGGCGACGCGCTACCAGGACCTGATCATCGACGCGGGCGGCCGGGATTCGGTGGAACTGCGCGCGGCCCTGGTGGTGGCCGAGCGGGCGTTCGTGCCGATCCAGCCCTCGCAGTTCGACATCTGGACGCTGGGGCGCATGGACGACCTGGTCAAGACCGCCCAGGGCTTCAATCCCGACTTGCGCGCGACGGTGGTGATCAGTCGGGCCTCGACCAACCCCTCGGTGAGCGAGGTGGCCGAAGCCCGGAGCCTGCTGGCCGATTTCGCGCATCTCCGCCTGACGCCCGCCGTCATCCGCGACCGGATCGCCTACCGCAAGGCGGCGCGGGACGGGTTGAGCGTGGCCGAGCAGAAACCGACCGATTCCAAGGCCGGCGAAGAAATGCAGGCGCTGTTTCAGGAGGTGTTCGATGGGGAGTGAGGGCAAACTGAGCAGCCGCCCGCCGTCGTTGGGAAAAGGTGATGATTCCTTGGAGGCGTTCATCGGGGGGGCCGGCGTCCAGACGCCCGAACCGCCCGCGCCCGCCGCCCACCCGGAACCGCCCAGCGTCCCGGCGGCCGCGGCAAAACCCTATCCCTGGGCCGCGCCCGGGGTGCGGGATGACGTGGCCAAGGTGTTCAACCTGCGCTTGCCGGAACCGTATCTGCTCAAGCTCAAATACATCGCCGAGCACACCCCGGACAGCATGCAGCAGTTCTGTCTGAACGCGCTGTTGCCGGCCATCGACGCCAAGATCGCGGCGTTGCTGGATTCAGAGTACCGCTGACCGCGACCGGGAGAATCGCCCGCTGGACGGCGATCCCCGCCGGCGCGACGGGCGCGGGCAGTCATTCAACCCAAGAGGTGAGCCGTGGCCGAATACGGTGAGTGGAATCGCAAGGGGGCCACCCTCAGCGACGCGACGGCGCAGAAGGAATACGGCGTCGACCGCGAGTTCATCGTGCGCGGCATTCGCGCCGGTAAACTCGAATACCGCGAAGGCGCGGTCTGGGGCAACCCCTATCTCCGGCTCTTGCGGAGCCCACTCGAGCGGTACATCGCCGAGGAACTCGGTGCGGATTATTGGGCGCGCGGCAAAAACCAGACCGAGCCGCGCAAGATCGACCAGGAGGTGGCGCTCCAGACATGGATATAAAATCTATCGAAAGGCATAGGGCAAGATCTGGGTGCGCCGACCGCGCGAGGGCAAGCGGCTTCCAGCGCGACCTCCCACCCTCCCCGGTCGTCTACCACGCGCCCCATTCATCACGGTGACCCTGATGTCGCAGCCCTTATGTCAATGGCTTCTCCTCGTTCCATGCCTCCTCCTGTCCGGCGTCTCCCCGGGTCAGGTGAGCGAAGAAAACGCCGGCGTGCGCATCGAGCCGCAGACGAATCAAGCGGTCAAGCCGGAATCGTCTCCCGACCTTGCCGATGCGGGGATAACGACCCTTGCACAGTTGGATGGTCGCCGAATAGCCACACCCCAACTGGGCAACACACAGGACGTGGCCCTCAGGAACTGTCTCACTGAACTCGGCCTGTCTCCCCTGGAAGAGGGGGGCACCGTGCAGGTCATACCCACGGCCAATCCTCAGATACTTGACCTCTTCCGCCAGGGTGAGATCGACGGGGCATGGGTTCCCGAACCCTGGGCAAGCCGCCTTGTCGTGGAAGGCGGCGGTGTTGTTCTTCTCGATGAAAGGACGATCTGGCCCGAGGGCGACTTCGTTACCGCCCACATAATCGTCTCAACACCCTTTCTGATGGAACGCCCCGAGATCGTACGGCGTTGGCTCGACGCGCATGTGGATATCACTGACTGGCAGAACCGGAACCCCGAAGAGGCCGCAGAGCTTCTGAACGAAGAGATCGAACGGCTGACCGGCAAGGCCCTTCCCGAACAGGTTCTTACCATGGCCCTGTCGAACATGC
>JAWOHQ010000120.1:0-7347 GCA_046485105.1 Candidatus Competibacteraceae bacterium
CCAAGAAAGACTTGGAGCTGATGAAGGCGCTGCAGAGAAAGAAGCTGGCCAAGTTGGCGAAATGCAGCGGCAATGCCGAAAAAAAGCAGGCGGAGGCCTTCGAAGAACGCTTCGAGGCGCTTTCGGATAAACATGCCGGAACTCGTCGCGTTGCCCATCGGTGCGGCCCGCGCGTTCTTCGCCGAGTTGGATTTACCCGGCCGGCGCGGCGCCATCGCCGCCAAGATCGTCAAGGAAATCGGCGAGCGGCTGAACTTCCTGGTCGACGTCGGGCTGGATTATCTGAGCCTGGAACGCAGCGCCGACACGCTGTCCGGCGGCGAGGCCCAACGTATCCGGCTGGCGTCGCAGATCGGCGCGGGGCTGGTCGGAGTGATGTACGTGCTGGACGAGCCATCCATCGGCTTGCACCAGCGCGACAACGCCCGGCTGCTGGCCAGCTTGCGGCGGCTGCGCGATCTCGGTAACACGGTGCTCGTGGTCGAGCACGACGAGGAAGCGATCCGCACCGCCGACCAGGTGGTGGACATGGGACCGGGCGCGGGGGTCCACGGCGGGCGGGTGGTGGCGCAGGGAACCCCGGCCGAGATCATGGCCCATCCCGACTCGCTGACCGGGGCCTATCTCGGCGGGCGGCGGAAGATCGCCCTGCCCGAACGGCGCGTCCCGCCCGACCCGAAGAAGCAGTTACGCATCGTCGGCGCGAGCGGAAACAACCTCAAGGATCTCTTGGTGGAGATTCCGCTGGGCCTGTTCACCTGCATCACCGGGGTGTCCGGTTCCGGCAAGTCCACGCTGATCAACGACACCCTGTACCGCTACGCCGCCCGCGATTTGAACAACGCCAACGAATCGCCCGCGCCGTGCCGCGATCTGCTGGGGCTGGAACAGCTGGACAAGGTGGTGAACATCGACCAGAGCCCCATCGGCCGCACCCCGCGCTCCAACCCGGCCACTTATACCGGCCTGTTCACCCCGATCCGCGAATTGTTCGCCGGGGTGCCGGAGTCGCGCTCCCGCGGCTATCCGCCCGGCCGGTTCAGCTTCAACGTCAAGGGCGGGCGCTGCGAAGCCTGTCAGGGCGACGGAGTGATCCAGGTCGCGATGCACTTTCTCCCCGATATTTACGTCCCCTGCGACCAGTGCCAGGGCCGACGCTACAACCGGGAAACGCTGGAGATCCGCTACAAGGGCCGCACCATCCATGAAGTTTTGGAGATGACGGTCGAGGACGCCCTGGCGTTTTATCAGGCGGTGCCGGCGGTGGCCCGCAAGCTCCAGACCCTGACCGACGTGGGCTTGAGCTATATCAAACTCGGCCAGAACGCCACCACGCTGTCCGGCGGCGAGGCGCAGCGGGTGAAGCTGGCCCGCGAGCTGTCCAAGCGCGACACCGGTCAGACCCTGTACATCCTCGACGAACCGACCACCGGCCTGCACTTCCACGACATCGAGCAGTTGCTGAAGGTGCTGCACGAGTTGCGGGACCGGGGCAACACCATCGTCGTCATCGAGCACAACCTGGACGTGATCAAAACCGCCGACTGGCTCGTGGACCTGGGGCCGGAGGGCGGCGGCGGGGGCGGGGCGGTGGTGGCGGTCGGCACGCCGGAGCAGGTGGCGGCGCATCCGGCCAGCCATACCGGGCAGTTTTTGGCGCCGGTGTTGGGGCGGTAAATCAGCGATCACCGGTCGGATATACTGGGACGGTCGGACAATCAGCGGATTTTTGAGGGAGCACAGCCCATGAACAGAACACGAACCGCAAAATTCCAGATGTCGGAACGCAGAAACGAGGATTTAACGCCGGGGTCTCCGGCGGAACGGATCGGTCTCGTCTGGCCGCTGACCCGTGAACTCGCTTCCTTGAGCAAACGCTACGATGCTGAACGAAGACTACAAAGACATGTTACAAGCCTTAGTCGAAGAGAAAGTTAAATTTCTCCTCGTCGGCGCTGCTGATGTAACGCTTTGTCCTCGCCTCCAAGTCATGAATCTCATCGAGAAATGCGTCTTCCAGAACCTCGGGCAGGGCCAGCGGCCAGCCGCTCGGTCCGCGCGGCGCGGCCGGCTCAATCCACGGTGGGGAACGGGTTGCGCTCCGCGAAGCCGGTCTGGTGCCAGTAGGGATAGATCTTCGGTACGGCGCTGGCCCGGTCCAGCATCGCGACCTGGTCGGGCGTGAGGTTCCACCCCACCGCTCCCAGATTCTCGCGGAGTTGGGCCTCGTCGCGGGCGCCGATAATCACGGTGGACACGGTCGGGCGCTGCAAGAGCCAGTTGAGGGCGATCTGGGGAACGGTCTTGCCGGTCTCCGCCGCGACCGCATCCAGGGCATCAATGACCCGGTACAGAGACTCCTCGGGCACTTGGGGACCCAGGCGGGCGGCGAGCGAGTGTTGGAGGCGGCTGGTGGCCGGCAACGGTTGCCCGCGCCGGATGCGGCCCGTCAGGCGGCCCCAGCCCAGCGGACTCCAGATGACGCCACCGACCCCCTGGTCGAGCGCCAGCGGCATGAGTTCCCACTCGTACTCGCGGCCCACCAGGGAGTAGTAGGCCTGGTGGGCTACATAGCGCGTCCAGCCGTAACGGTCCGCGACCGCCAGCGACTTCATCAAATGCCAGCCCGAGAAGTTCGAGCAGCCGATATAGCGAATCTTGCCGGCGGTCACCAGGTCGTCGAGGGTGCGCAGGGTCTCCTCGATCGGCGTGGCGGCGTCGAAGCCGTGGAGCTGAAACAGATCGATGTAGTCGGTGTCGAGACGCCGCAGCGCCCGGTCGATGGCCCGGAGCAGGGCGTGGCGCGAGGAACCGACGTCGTTGGCGGCGAGACCGTGGCGGAAGGTCGCCTTGGTGGAGATCAATACCTGGTCGCGACGGTTTTTGATGGCCGCGCCGAGAATCTCCTCGGCGGCGCCATCGGAGTAAATGTCCGCCGAGTCGAACAGGTTCAGTCCGGCATCCAGGCACAGATCGATCAGCCGCCTGGCTTCGGCGACGTCGGTCTGGCCCCACGCCGAAAACAGCTCGCCGCGTCCGCCGAATGTGCCCGTGCCCAGGGACAGAACCGGTGCCCGGAGCCCGGATGCGCCCAAGAATCGATATTCCATCGGAAAAGCCTCCGAAGACGTTGAAGGAGTGAATCGGGTGGCGCCCCGGCAACGCCAGGACGACCGCCAAGTTCCGACCAAACTGCTGGACGAGTCCATGAGCGAGGCCTATCAGTAGAGCTATCCACAATGAGGCCGTTGAATGACGCGTGAGGATTATAGGTCATACCCCAGCTCCGTCATCAGGGGCCGGATCTGGTCGAGGATGCGCTCGATGGCTTCGGGGTTGTGCGCCTTCCACTTCTGGGGCTGAGGCGCGCCCTTGACGATGCTGGTGGGCCGAAGATGCGCGCAGCGGTCTTGCAACTCCGCGCTGAAGGGAATCCCCAGCCGGTCGCAAACCTCCCGGAACAGGTCTACCGGACGTTCGAACAGGTCTTCGTAGCGCACCTGAATCCACTGTTCCGCCGGGATGAGGCGCTTGGCGTCCAGGGCCAGGCGGTTGGCCGACCACCACTGGAAGGCGCACACGTCTTCCAGGCGGGCCTGGTTGTAGGCGCGCCAGCCGGGGGGCAGAAAGAAATGCCACTCCCGGAATTCGCCGGCGTTGATGGCGACCGGTTCCGGGGAGGGGCCGAAAAACGGCTCCAGCCCGAAGCCGCCATCGGTGCGGCCGAGCCGCCAGCCGTCGATCATCGAGCTGATGTTGTCGCGCCCGTCGCGATGGATAAACACGAAGCGGGCCTGCGGAAACAGTGCGTACAGATAGGGCAGGCGCAGGGTGTTGATGCAGGTCTTGTCCAGCACCCAGCCCCGGCCGAGCCGCTGGAAAAAGTACCGGAACGCGGCGGCGCGATGCGCGGGCCGGGCGTGTTCGGCCCCGGCCGCCTCGGAGTCCCAGCCATTGTTCAACGGTCCGTACAGGCCGTCCCAGAATTGCGGGATCTCGTAGCCGAAAGTGAGAAACCGCTCGGTGGCCGCCAGCGTTTCATAAGTCACCGTGGTGCCGGAGCGGGAGCACCCAACCACGAACACCGGATCGGGCATGGCGGGGCGGGCGACATCCCACCACAGGCCGCGGAGGGCGTGGCGCAGGGCGCGCCAGTTCTTGGCCCGGATTTCCGGGTCCCGCAGTTTGTGCAAGTTACGCAGGCTGGGCATGGGGGTTCACCGCTCGGCCGGTCCAGTTCGGGGCCACGAACATAGGGGTTCGCGACCGGCGCGTCAATCGCCGGGGCGCGGTCCGCCCGGTGCGTGGCCATGGGCTCCGTACCGCGGTTCGGTTCTGGGGCGGCCGCTGAAGTCCCGGTCGGCGTCCGGCAGCCCGGTTGCGGGGCCGATGCCGGGGGTGGTTCGGCCCAGCGCCCCGGCCACGGGGGATAGATCCACGGTTTCCAGAGGCGCGAACGGCGCCCGGAGCAAGGATTCGGCGCGCTCCAGACTGGCGACGAAATTGTCGCCCAAACGGGCAACGGCCGCGGGTTGTTCGGCGAAGATGGCGTTGCCGTCCACGCGTTGCGCGAAACGCGGATCGGCTCCCGCGAGCCGCAGGGCGGGTCCGCGACCCAGAATGGTATTGTTGAAGCATAGAATGCGCCGGGGACGGTCGTTGTGGGCCTGGAAGCTGACCGCTTCGCCGAAGCCGTTGACGAACAGATTGTTGTAGACGGCCACGTGTCCCTCGGCCTGGAACAGGCGCTCCGTGGGGTTGTGGAAGAACCGGTTGCCGTAGACCAGATAAAGGTCGTCCTGGCCGGGACCTTCCAGGGGCCAGTGGCCGAGCAGCAGGTTGGGGCGCGCCATGCCCTCCCCGGCGGCCCCGGTGAGCTTGCTGAAGAGATTGTGGCGGATGAGGGTGCGCTGGGGCGTGATGGGGAGTCCGGGCAAGGCGGGCCGTTCGCGCTGATGCTTGATCTGCAAGTTATAGCCCAGGGTATTCTCGATCCGGTTTCCCTCGATGAGCCCGGCCACGAAGGGCGCGCCGCCGTCCGAATCGCCCAGGTACATCCCGGTGCCGACGCCGCTGATGACATTGTCGCGAATGATCCAGCCCCAGGCCGGCGCTTTGGTGGAGATCGCCGAGAAACCCTGGGCGGCGTCGAAGCCGCTGATGTGCAGGTGTTCCAGGGTAATATGGTGAGCGTAGCGGCCACGGCCCTCGGCGACGAGACCATGGGTGCGGGCGCCGCCGCCATCCAGCCGCAGATGGCGCAATCGGAGGTGGCTGGAGTCGATGAGGCTGACGGTGATGCGTCCGGCGTGGGCGATGAAGATCGCCGGCGGGCCAGCTTCGGGACCGGTGATGGTGATCGGTCGGTCGGCGGCGCCGTGGAGGTGGTGAAGGGGCAGCCCCTGCTGGTAAAGACCTGGCGCGAGCCGGAGGGTGTCGCCAGGCTGGAGGGTGCGCAGAATCTGACGGTAGCTGTCCGGAGCAGCGTCGAGCACGCGCTCCGCCAGCGCCGGTGGCCCGACGAGAAGGCCGGCGATCAGCAGGAGCGCGCACCGGAATCGTTCGCGCCCCTCGCCCGCCGGCGAGAGAGGGGTTGAGAGTGAAAGTCGCTTGACGGTTGACACGATCGATGCTTCCTCTCCATTCTGTTGCGGGTAACCTGCTGAGATGCCATGAAAACCATTATATAGTGCTCCTCAACGACTTGTGGGGTCGTCGATTCGCACCACCCCGCGCGCCGCGCGCCGCGCCTCCTTAGTCCGAGGAGAGGAATTTCCACAACCGGCATGGGACCGCTATAGTCTTGCCAATCCTGATTGATCCGGTGGGGGCGACCGGCCGGTTGTTCCCGTTTTGAATCATCCCTTCCACAAGAATTCATCGGTCGATGGATATTCCCGCGCTCGGTCGTCGTCACGCCTTCCTGGCTTTTCTGGCCTATCTCGCTTTCGTGGTGTACGGCAGCCTGATCCCGTTCGAGTACCGCGCTCTTAGCCTCGATGAGGCGTTGAACGCATTCGCCAGAATCAGGTACCTGAACCTGGGGGTCGTCTCGCGGGCGGACTGGGTGGCCAACCTCGTGCTGTACGTGCCCCTGGCTTTTCTGGGCTGCGTCTGGATGGCGGGGATGCGCGCGACGGGCGCGGCGCGGTATCTGGCGCCCGTCGCGGTGTTCGCGCTCTGTCTGGCGGTCGCCGTGGCGGTCGAGTTTACCCAGTTATTTTTCGCGCCGCGCACCGTATCGCTCAACGATCTGCTGGCGGAAGGGCTGGGCACGCTGGGCGGCATCGTCCTGTGGGGGTTCGGGCGTTGGCGGATCGCCGGGTTGTGGGCGGCATTCGCCGCAGGTGGCCGGCCCTCGGTGCTGGCCGTGCTGGTCGCCTACGGCCTGGTATACGTGGTGCTGTCGCTGTTTCCCTACGACTTCATCGTCTCGGCGCGGGAGTTGGCCTGGAAGCTCGATTCCGGCAACTGGGGCTGGTTTCTCGCCGACTCCTGCGCCGAGGGGTGGCTGCGGTGCATGGCGCGGTTGGTCGGCGAGGCCCTGGCCATCGCGCCGCTGGGGCTGCTGATCGCCCTGGCCGCGCCGAACGTGCGCTACCGGCGGGTGTTCGGGGCTGGTCTCGCGCTGGGTCTGGTGCTGGAACTCCTGCAACTGTTGATCGCGTCGGGCGTGAGTCAGGGCCTGTCGGTGGCGATGCGCGGCGCGGGGCTGGTGGCGGGGTTGGCGCTGGGGCGGACGCTCCGCCGGTACGGTCCGATGCCGATTGCCCGGCTGGCGTGGTGGGCGACGCCGTTCGTCGCGCTGCCCTATGTGCTGCTGGTCGCCGCGCTGGCCGGCTGGTTCGCCGCGCCCTGGCTGCCGGTGGGAGAAGCTCTGGCGCGTCTCGCGGACGTGCGGTTCCTACCTTTTTATTACCACTATTTCACCAGCGAGCCGGCGGCCATGGCCAGCCTGTTGGCCAACGCGGCTTTGTATGCGCCGGTGGGTCTGGCCTGGTGGGCGCGGCGCGCGGCGCGCGGCGCGCCGGGGCGGGCGTGGAGCGCGAACGCGGCGCTGTGGGCGGCGCTGCTGGCGCTGGTCATCGAGTTTGGCAAATTGTGGGTGCCCGGCAAGCACCCGGATTTTACCAATCTGTTGATTGCGGCGGCGAGCGCGGCCTGGGTTCACGCACTGGCCCACTGGATCGAACAGGTATTGACCGGCGACCGGTCCCGGCCCGCCGGGCGCGAAACGCCGGTCGCGGCGGTCCCGAAGATGCGCTCCACGGGCGAGGGAACGTCGTTGTCCCCCTGGGCAAGCCGGCGGAGGCTGTCGCCGACGAGGTCGTCCGTGGTCTGACAGAC
>JAWOHQ010000142.1:0-3114 GCA_046485105.1 Candidatus Competibacteraceae bacterium
CTCCGAACGGGTCAACGGAATTCCGCGCTCGATCTCCAGCCCAGTGGGATCGTCTCTGGGGTCTCAAACATCCCCTGTTCCTGGATGCCGAATTCTGGCGAAACGCGCTTGATGGAATGCCTTACCTTCTGGCCACGAATCTCAAGGATTTTGCCGCCATGACCCAATGGTCCGCGAACCCGGCGCCCGTAATCGGCCAATTGACCGGTTGGGAGTTGCTAGCGGCGTTCAAGAAACAGTCGACCAAGGCATTCACATGAATCACAGCGTGCGCACTCGCTTGAAGTGGTTGCTCTACCCAGGGGTGAATCTCCACGCCCGTCTGCGCTACCAAAAACTCCCCGGCTTCTTCGGCGCCGCCGGCGCCGGCGGCCCCAGGCGGGTGCTGGACGCGGGCAGCGGCAACGGAATGCTGGCCTATCAGGCGTATCTTCGAGGTTGCCAGGTGGTCGGGGTCAGCTTCAAGGCATCCGAAGTCGAGGGTTGCCGGCAACTGTTCAACCGCTCTCTCGGCATTCCCGAGGAACGCCTCCGCTTTGACCAGGGTAACCTGTACGAACTGGACTTTCCGGCGGAATCCTTCGACGAAATCATCTGCTCGGAAGTGCTGGAACACCTGAAACGCGACCAGGAAGTCTGTCAATCCTTTTGGCGGCTGCTCAAACCGGGCGGTATCCTCCACCTCTGCGCGCCGAACGCCGATCATCCCTACAACGTCGCCTTCCCGCTCGATCTCGAAGAGCGTGGCGGCCATGTCCGGCCGGGCTACACGCTGGCGAGCTACCGGGCGCTCCTGGAGCCGCTGGGTTTCGCGATCACTGAAACCGCCGGCCTGGGCGGACCGATCCGGCAGGCGTTCAACTGGCGGATCAAGGAACTTCAGGCCCGCTTTGGCGCGGCGGCCGGCTTGCCGCTGTTTCTGGCCGCCTTGCCCTGTCTGCCCTTTGAAAACCGGCGGCGCGAGCCAGCGATGCCGTTCTCGATTTACGTGCAAGCGATCAAACCCGCATCATGACCTATTTCCGAGTGACGACACGCGCCCTGCCAGGGCGCGCCGCTTTACCGGTCGGGACGCCGAATGTTTGAATCGCTCCTGATCGCGACGGGACTCCTGGTTTTCGCCAGCGCCTACTACGCCTTCGCGCAAACGCGCGACGCGCTGCAACCGGCGGTCTTCACCGCCCCTCTGTTCATCTATTTCTACAGTATCTGGCCGCTGCTCCTGAGCCGCGAAGGGGGCCTGCCGGATTTCTTCACGGCGGCGGAGCTGGCATACGTCGCCGGCCTCAACTTGTTGTCCATCGCGGCGCTCTATGCCGGGATGCTGAAATGGCCCAAGCGCTTCGCCCGCCCGATCCGGCGGGGCGACGTGCGGCAACGCGATGTTTTCGCCCTGAACTTGCCGCGCGCGACGCGCAAGCGCTTGTTGTCCCTGGGCCTCATCCTCGGGATGATTGCGCTGGTCGCCTATTGGTACGCGATCTTCAACGTGGGGGGGTTCGAGAGCGCCTACGGTCGCGCCAAGGGTGGCGGATGGGCTTCAAGTGGCTACATCGGCGAGGCGCCCCTGCTGGCGTTCCCGGCCATCGTGCTCATTGCTTTGGCGCGTCAGGGGTTGCGGATTCGCGCGCAGGATATCCTGCTCGCTCTGCTGATCGCTTCGCCGCATCTGTTGCAGGGGACCTTTGGCGGCCGCCGCGGGCCGCTGTTTCTGATCCTGGCCCTGCTCTTTCTCGTCTGGTTCATCGCCAAGGGTGTCCGCCCGAGGTTCCGCACGATTGTCGTTGGGGTCACCGCGATCAGCGTGGCGGTCGTTCTGGTCTGGTCTCAGCGGCAGCATCTCTACTTGGGCTCCGGCGGCGAGTTCGAAGCGACCCGCGTGGTCGAGAGAATCGGCCCGGAGGAGATCGACACCGGCAACGAATATCTGGCCGGGGTGGCGACAGTGCTGACGGCGGACGAGATTGGCAATTTCTATTGGGGTCACCGCTATTTCGTGACCTTTTTCATCCGCCCGATCCCCAAGCAACTCTGGCCGACCAAGTATGAAGATGTCGGCGCCGACTGGTTGTATCGCTACGGCGATGAGGAGCGGGAAGAACGCTATCAGCAAGCCGTCGGGTTTAGCTTGTTGGCCGGCTCATCGACCGGGTATATCGCCGATGTCTATTACGAATTCGCCTGGGGGGTGGTGGTCGTCAGCTACCTGTTGGGGCGGGTTTTCTGCGCCTTGTGGGAGCGGCACCGGTTGCGCGGCGGGCTATGGACCATTCTGTTCCTGCAACTGCTGATTTTGAGCATTTATCTGCCGACCCAGAGTCTGACGGCCAGTCTGCATCGGTTTCTCTTCATGGGCGGTATTACCTATCTGGTGTGGCGCTATTGGGTTAGACCCACGCTGCGCCGGCGGGCGGCTGCCGCTGCCTATCCACAACAGCCGTAGCGCGGCGGGTTTGTTTTTAAGTTTTAAGTTTTAAGTTTTAAGTTAAAAATCAGTAGGTTGATTTTGAATTTCGTCCGGTTCCGAACTGGAAAGACCTCTATGATGATCGCAGTGATTTGGGCGCGGTTCGGCCCCTACCATCTGGCCCGGTTGCGCGGTCTCGCCGACCGCGGCGCGGCGGCGGGATACGCCGTCGTCGGGCTGGAAATCGCCCGGCAGGATCACTACGCCTGGGACCAGCAAGCCGGCGCTGAGGGCTTCACCCGGCATACCGTGTTCCCCGAGGCCCGGTACGACGCCTTGACCCCGCGCCAAATCCGCAGGGGCGTCGCGCAGGCCCTGGATCGCATCCAGCCCGATGCGGTGACCATTAACGGTTGGAGCGTCCCCGAAGCGCGGGCGGCGCTCGCCTGGGGCCGGCGCCGGGGCGTCATCACCGTCCTGATGTCCGAGACCAAGGAGGACGATGGCGACGGCCCGCGGCGCTGGTGGAAGGAAGCGCTCAAAGGTTGGCTGGCGCGGCGCGCCGCCGCCGCGCTGGTCGGCGGCCGCAAGCAGGTCGATTATCTGGTCAAGCTGGGTTTCCCGCGCGCGCGCATTTTTCTCGGCTACGACGCCATCGACAATGACTACTTCGCCCGGGAAACCGCCCAAGTGCGCGAACAGCAGGA
>JAWOHQ010000244.1:0-3442 GCA_046485105.1 Candidatus Competibacteraceae bacterium
GAACCGATCCCCCAGATCGGTTTGATCCAGACTCAGCACCACCGTCTGCCCGGGCCGGCTGGCCTCGGCGAGCGCTGGGCGCCCCCACGGCTCCAGCAGCATCGGGCTGGCCAGCAAGGGATTTTTGAGCAACCGCCGTAACCATGGCTCGCGCAGGTCCTGCCGCGCGGACTCCAGCGGCAGGACATTGGCCAACTCCGCCGTGTTCGGCGTGCGCACCTCGATCATCGGTCCCACGGCTAAAGCCACCTTCCTCACCACCGTCTTGCGCAGTTTCGGCAACGCTATGTGTCAAGCGACATCGAAAATTGACCCGTTGGCGACATCGAAAATTGACCCCTCTGGTTAACCCGGTTATTCAGTAGAAGAGACCGGAGCCGGCTTAAGTAAGCCGGACCGGCGTTTTTCCCGCAGGCGATAACTCTCGCCGCGGATGGTCAACACTTGGCTATGGTGCAGGAGGCGATCCAGGATGGCCGTGGCCACCACCGGGTCGCCGAAGACCTGATCCCATTCGCCCACACTGCGGTTACTGGTGATCATCAGACTCCCCCGCTCGTAGCGGCGGGACACGAGATGGAAGAACAGATGGGCGGCGCTGGGTTCAAACGGCAAGTAACCCAGTTCATCGATGATCAACAACTTGGGCTTGGCCCAGTGGGTGAGGCGGTCCTCCAAACGCCCCTCACCGTGGGCTTTCGCCAAGCCGGCGACCAAGGCGGTGGCGGTGGTGAACAGGACGGAATACCCTTGGTGGATCGCGGCCCGCCCCAAGGCGACGGCGAGATGGGTTTTCCCGACCCCGGGGGGTCCCAGCAGGAGGACCCCATCCCCATTGCCAACCCAGCGGCAGAGCGCCAGTTCCCGGAGGTGTTTTGGGTCGAGGGCCGGCTGAGCCGTGAAATCGAAGTCCTCCAGGGTCCGAACGAAGGGGAACTTCGCCAGACGAGCCGCCATCTCCAGGCGCCGCTGTTCCCGGCGGGCGACTTCGGCCTGACAGAAGAAGGTCAGCGCCTCGCGCAGGTTCAGATCCCGCCGGGCGGCCTCATCGAGGAGGGTGTCCAGTTGATCGCGCAGCGTGGTTAACTGAAGACGCCCGAGTAACGGGTGCAAGTGATCGTCAGTGGAGTTCACCAGCCACCTCCCGCCGCCACCTCGTAATCCGCCAAGGGGCGTAACAGCGCCGGTGCGGGTGCGGGTGCGGGGACGGGGACGATCGGGGGTCGCCCGCCACCGGGCGCGCCGACGATGCCGACCAGGTGGGCCGGTTCCAGCCGCCGCTGCCGCCGACCGGCGGCCACGAGATGCCGGGCGACCTCGGCACCGGCGTGGAAAATCCCCATCCGATCGTCCCGCACCCGCACGGTGACCGTTGCCCCGATGAGCCGCCACGGGACGCTATAGTGGTTCGTGTCGACCTCGACGCAGCGATCCGTATGGACGCGGCGCGTCAATTCCCGCGTCCAGTGGAACGGCGGACGCCCGTCCAGTGGGCGCAGCGCCATCGCTTCCGCCCGTTGGAACCGCTCCAGCGGCGGTTCGCCGGTGGTCCCATGAATCCGCACATCGGCGACCGTGCGCGACCACTCGCTCAGGTGCGCTTCCAGCGCCGCCCACGAGGCCCACGTGCGACCGGCGATGGCGTTGTGCTTGACGTAGCCGACACCCCGTTCATCTTTACCCTTGGTCCGCGCCCGGTAGGGCGCACAAGCCCGAGGTTGGAACCCCCAATAACGAGCAAACGCCAATAGCCGCGGGTTGAACACCACGATCCGCGTGGCGGGATCATGGTGCTCCACCAAGGCTCGGGCGTTGTCCAGCAGCACCTCCTCCGGGAGTCCGCCAAAATACTGGAAGGCCTCCTCCAGTCCGTCCAGCCACGCCGACTGGCGCTCGTGATCGAACACCCGCACCAACGCCCGGCGCGAAAAGCCCAGGGTCGCAACCAACAGATGGATGGTCACTCGCTCCGCCCCGATCGGCACCGTCGTCGTGCCAAAGTCAATCTGGAGCTGCCGGCCTGGCGCGGTCTCAAAGCGTACCGTCGCCCGCGCTTCGGCGTCCAGTTCCTGACGCCAAGGCTGGACTGCCCGCTCGACGGTGCGCAACGACACGGTCATCCCATGCACCCGCTGCAACTCCTGACGGACCACATCCGCGTTGCCCCGATGCTGACGAAAACTCGTCGCCAGCCACGATTCCAAGTGCGCTAACTTTCGGGGCCGCCGTGGTGACCGATACGGAACCCAACCGCCCTGGTGGACGTAATGCTTGACCGTATTGCGGCTGCATCCCAACTCTTCGGCAATCCGCCGCAGTCCCCAACCCAGCCCGTAAAGTCGCTGCATCGCCGCGACCGCTTCTGGCGTTCGCATAATCTCCTCCTTCCCCATGCGCTGTTCTGGAAGGAGTAGTTTGAGACCCTTCATCGCAATTTCCCCTCTGGGTTAGGGGGTCAATTTTGCCTGTCGCTAAAGGGTCAATTTATACTGTCGCCTGACAGGATGAACATGAAGGCGAACATCTGGGCCATTACCCGTTACAAAACGGGGAGGTGGTGGTGATGGATCGGGGTTATAACCAAGCCCCGATGTGGATTGACCAAGCCGATCAGGGGGTTAGCCTCATCGTGCGCTACAACCCCCACAGTCTCAATTTATATGATGCCGATGGGCAGAAAATCGCTGTGGAGGCGGTGCTGAGAACGACGAGCGCGATGGAACTCTGCCAACCCGTCCAGGTGCGGAGTCCGAAGAAAGCGTTCATTGAAGGGTACCTGCATGCTCGCCGGCTACCGCCGGCGCAAGCCGCGCAAGCCCGCCAGCGGGCGCGGGCGGAAGCCCGCAAGAAAGGGCGCACCGTCCAGCAACGGACCTTAGCCTTGGCCGAGTGGGTCTTGATCTTCACGACCTTAGCGCCTGCGGTGCTGCCCACCGAAACCGTGATGGCGCTCTATCGAGTCCGATGGCAAGTGGAACTAGTGATCAAGCGATTGAAAAGTATACTCAATATCGATCATCTCCGCGCCAGAAAAAACAGTGCGTTGGCCGATCTCTATCTCCACGGCAAGCTGCTCTATGCCTGGGTGATCGAGAAACGGCTCCGGCGGCGATGTGGCGACGATTGGAATCGGCTGGATCAACCGCGCCAGGCGACTCCCTGGCGGGTTTTGAAACTCGTGCAACGGGAACTGACCACCGCCATTAGCGGGGTGCGTCAGTGGGACCTGCGCCGCTGGACGGAGGCCCTGAAGGTGATCCAAGAGCGTCCCCGGCGCCGACCGCTCCAAACCGTACCAGAGCGGGTCCGCCAACTGATCGCTCACTGCCAGGCTCAGGGACTGAGTAATATCTGAGAGTTAGGGCTTAAGTTGGCGCGTATGAGGAGCGCCAGCCCGGACGCTCGATAGCCGACGACTGGCTGGACGGTCTTTTCAGAAAAA
>JAWOHQ010000302.1:0-3993 GCA_046485105.1 Candidatus Competibacteraceae bacterium
CGAGCCCCACAAGGCCATTGTAGGAGCGGACCAGGAACCCCGCCGCCAATTCCGCCAGCAGCAAGAGACCCTGCAGACCCCACACGATTCGCTTCATCTGATCCTCCTTGATCTACCAGCTTCGGCCCGCGCCGCCACCGCCGGACCGTCCGCCACCGTAGCTGCTGGAAGAGCTGCTGGATGAACTGCTGGACGAGCTGGAAGAGCTGCTGCTGGACCCCGAGCTGGTGGATCCGCCGCCGTAGGAGCCTGAGGAGGGACTGGTCCAGGAGACTCCTTTCCCCGAACCGCCGAAGAACAGGTCGAGCATCATGCCGAGGGTCAACCCGATGGCTCCAAGGGTGACGGCCAGGACGATGGCCGTTTGCGGACTCCCGAAAAGAGACGTGATGGAATATCCCAGAAGCGCCCCCAATAAGCCTCCGGGAAGGATCGGCAGGAGCTTGATCCCCTTCACAAGGGACCAGACCAGCAGCCAGAGGAAGAAGGCCGAGAGCCCGATGACCAACAAGGCTCGAAGCAGGCGGCCCCTCGTCCAGAAGGACGGCAGCACTTCCTCGAAGCTCTCCCCGGCCGCCATCCTGGCCACCGCCTGGGCGACGGCCACCGTCCCCTCGCCCATCCTTCCCTGCTGGAAGTTCGGTATGGCGTGGACATCCAGGAGCTGACCGCAGACCGCGTCGGTGAGGACCCCCTCCAGGCCGTACCCGACCTCGATCTCGATCCTCCGCTCCTCCATCGCCAGGAGGATCAGCACTCCGTTGTCGTTCCCCTCCTGGCCGATCCCCCATTTCTCGAAGAGCCCCACCGCGTAGGTCTTGGGGTCGAGGGGCTCGACCGTCCCTACGATCGCCACCGCCAGCTCGGCGCCGTTCTGCTGCCTCAAGGAAGCAGCCACCTGGTCCAGCTGCTCCTTCTGGGCGGCCGAGAGGATACCGGCGAAGTCGTTGATGGGACCGTCCGGAACCGGGAAGGTGAATTCGGTCTGGGCGGTGATGGACAGGCAAAGCAGGCACGCGGCCGGTATCGCTCTATACCGCATGATCGATCACCCCCTCAGCAGGAACGGCCGATCACCTTAGCCGGATGACCGCGGAACGGCCACGCACCTTCTTCCAGATCATGGGCATCCCGCCCGGATCCTCGCGAAGCCGGTACCAAGCCGCCACCGTCAGTTTCCAGGCCAGGCGACGGAAATGCAACCCCCGGCCCCCACCTGATACGTTGGAGCGCTTGATCGGCCTAGAGATCCATCGCCAGGCGAAGTCCGGCGTCCACGTGTGCCATGAGCTTCGGCGGGATCCGCCCGGCACGCTCTGTGAGATAGTCCTCGTCCAGCGTGACCACCTGCGTCACGTTCGAGACGGAGTCCTTCGGCAGACCGGTCGCTGAGGCAGGCAGTAGAACGGTGCCTGGCGCGTCGAGAAGTCGGGTGTTGGAGGTGAGCACCACGCAGAGCAATGTGCGCAGCCGGCTGCGGTTGAATGCATCAGACTGAATGACGAGAACGGGGCGTCGGAAACCAGGCTCCGAGCCGCGCGGCTCATCCAGTTCAGCCCACCAGACCTCCCGGCGTTGAACTACCACTCGGCGGACCGGAGGGTACGGCCCTGGGCGCGACGAAGGGCTGGGTCGAGACCACTCGGCTCGTCGCCGAATACCTCGTTGAGCCTAGCGGTGACCTCCTGCTCTCGGTGCTTGGCCAGGTACTCTTCAACGGCCCGGGCGTATAGTTGGCTCCGTGACATGCCAAGACGTTCGGCCAGGGCATCGGCCGATGCGAAGAGCTCGTCGGGGAGTGAGATAGCTGTCTTCATACCATAATTATACTACGGTATAACCCACGGCGCAAGCGCTCTAACAACAAGGGTTTTCCTTGGAGCGCTGGGGCAGTATCATGAGAAGCCGCCCGGCATGACACGAGTTTGCTGCTGGCGCTGTGCTCCTCCCGGGCCCTTCTTGCGGCTATCCAGGCTAGAGAGGGCTTGAGGGCGTGTGCTTCGCGGCACCCTCCCCTTTCCGGAGGGGCAGCAGAAACTCGACCCCGTCAGCTGGACTGAGGCTTCAGAGGAGCAAGTGGTGGGAGGACCGCGAAGGGCCTGGCCGACAATCCGGCGCGTTTGGATCACCCTTGGGCTGAGCGTGACCGTCGTCTTCGTGACGTGGTCCCTGATTGCGTACCGAGCCAATGACGAGGCGCGAGCGGCGGAGCTGACCGCGCGCGTCCATTCCGCCCTGGCCTCGGTCGATGGGCCGTTCGTGCTTGGTGGCCACTCCCGCGGCGCGGTGGTCGCGTCGCGTGTGGCGGCCGGGGGTGTTCCCCAGCTTTCCGGGCTCGTGCTCATCGGCACCTCTCATCCGCGTGACGACGACCTGAGCTCGCTCGCCGTGCCGGTAACGAAGGTCGTCGGCACGCGGGACGGTCTCGCCACGCCGACCGAAGTGAGGCGGAACGCGGCGCTGCTGCCGCCGCAGACGCGGTGGGTGTGGGTGGAGGGCGGCAACCACTCCCAGTTCGGGTGGTACGGCTTCCAGCCGATGGACCGGCGGGCAGCGGTGGACGCGCCCACGCAGCGGCGGATGATGATCGCTGCCGTGCTCGATCTGCTCCACGATGTCGATCCGGCCGCAACGCCAACGTCAACGAGCGATCGTCAACGAACGGAGCGTGGAGCCCGACGCGGGGTAACGTGGCGGGCTCAAGCTCAGTGTATGGGCCGCGCGGGTTGACGCCGGGGCGTTGAGCTGCTGGACCGTTTAGAGCATCTGGGCCGGAGGGAGGTGCAAGCTCATTCACGTCCAACTTCCATTTGCCCCTTTCATTCGAGGGGGTTTCTTCCTCGTGGTCCTGCTCACTCTCGGCTTCGAGACCGCGGCTGGACAATCCGTCTTCGGGCGAGTCTTGGTCCAGGGGGATACGACGGCAGTCTCTGGGGCTGATCTCACTCTCTCGGATTCGGCTGGGACTACCCTCGCCCGGGTTCAGGCAAACGATCTCGGCTACTTCCGACTCCCGACCCCAGGGCCGGGGAGCTACCAGATCGCGGTTTCCAGAATTGGATTCTCCCCAATCAGCGTCGAAGTCCGCCTCGGTGATCGGGAGACGGTTGAGGTGGAACTCCGGATGTCTGAGGAGGCCATCTCCCTGGATCCCATCATCGTCGTCGCCCGCCGCGAAATCCGAGAGGGCACGTTGGATGAGTTCTACGATCGGATGGCCCGGAACCGACAGAGAGGCGTGGGCCAATTCCTGACCAAGGAGCAGATCGAAGCCCGCATTTCCATGCGTCTTCCCATGCTTCTCCAGACGATCCCTGGTGTCTGGCTCGATTCAGGAGGAGAGAGCGTTAGCCTCCTGAGCACCAGTGCTATGGACGGCACCTTCTGCAAGCCTGAGTACATCCTCGATGGGCAGCCCATGCTGGGTGGATATCGAACCATCACGACGATGGACTTGGAGGGTGTCGAGGTCTACCGGGGCTATTCTGAGGCTGTACACGGCTATTTCCCCAACAGCTGCGGCATGATCTTCCTGTGGCGGAAAGCTGATTGGGGAAACCCGTTTTCTTGGGGCCGCCTTATCCTCGCGGGAGGGCTGCTAGCCATTGCTTGGGCCGTCTCGGTGATCCTCTGAGATCACGTCGGTCATGGTGTGCAGCTTGACCAGCGCCTGACGCCGTAGCGGCGGCGGTGGTGGGCGAGTGTCCCCGGCCTTACGCGACTCACCGACGCCGGATGGCTCGAGTCGCGCTGGGAGGAATCCGAGCTTCCTGGGAAGCCGCCGCGACAGCTGTATCGCCTCACCGCCACCGGTCGGATTCAGGCGCGCCATGCGCTGGAACGAGCGCAGGCGTCGTGGCTCCGACCCGCGCGCACCCGCGAGAGCACTGGCGACTCTTCGAGTGGTTCTTGAACCAGCGCAGGGTGAAGCATCCTGGCGCTAGCCGGGCAGGTCCGTAGGCTCCTGCGGGTCCGGTCCAGGCCTGGACGAGC
>JAWOHQ010000447.1:0-14160 GCA_046485105.1 Candidatus Competibacteraceae bacterium
AGCCCGGAATGCTCAGTTCTCCACCCAAATCGAACAGTTTGTGCTGGGCTTCTCGCAAGCAGTCGAGAATGGCCGGGCGCAGATCGTGCGCCAGCACCCGACCGATGGCGCAATTCAACTCATCGACCGCCCCAATCGCCTCGATTCGCGGACAGTCCTTGGTGACCCGCGCGCCGTCGCCCAGCCCAGTCGTACCGTCATCGCCGGTGCGGGTATAGATTTTGGAAAGTCGATTGCCCATTCGTACTCCTCTCTCGATGGTCCTGCCACTAAACGATCATGGTCGCCGTTTCCACCATGTCGGATGATGAAAAACCCCCTGATTGGGTTCGTTTCATTTTACTCTTCTCAGCCGCGCGCCGCGCGTCAAACCTCTTCACGTCCCACCTGTTCCGCATAACTCTTTTTTCATAATATAAAAAATAATTTATTTTCAAATAGTTAATTCTATTTTTCATAGAGTTGGACATGTAAATTTTTATCCATTAACCTATTGAAATGTAAAGTAAAAAAAGGAATTAGTGGTCCGCCTGCGGGTCGACCTTCAATCAAGGTCTCTAGCTTCTCCTTCACCAGAAATTGCGTCGATTTAGACAAAAAGCAAAAAATTTTTTAACTAATTGTTTTTAATGAAAATTTAAAAAAATTATCATTAAAGTCAATAAAAATTTAACTATTTGATTTATAATAAAAATTAATCAAATAATCACCGCTCAAAAAATATTTTTATAATCCGAAAAATTATTATTTTGGCAATTAGATACTTGCAAATTATTTTCATCCCATGTTTTCATAGAGCCAGAATGTTGTATTGCAATATGTTCCTACATGGGGCCATCACCCTGCCAAGCCGGCCCCAGGAACGTCAGGCGACACCGGCAGTCGGGCTGGCAGGCCCGTCACCGGAGTTGCTTTGGTCGGACCCGCGGCGGGCCGGAATCATCCGCGCCAAGCCCACGGAAGGTCCCTCGCCCATTGAGGACCCGGGTTCATCGAGCGCTATCCGTTCGTGCTGAACAATGTATGGAGGTCTTTTATGGAATTCACGGAATGCGTCAAGGAAAGGCTTGCTCTGACCCTGAAGTCAGGTTTGCTGTGCGCGGTCGTCTTCATGACCCCGGCAACGCTGGCCCAATCGCCGGAGACTATCCGTGGCGAAGAGCTGGTCACTGTCACAACGGTCTCGCAGGTAGAAACTACCAGCAGGATCCGCGCGATTAGCGCCACGTCGGCCACGCAGCGCCGAATCGATCAACTGTCCAGCCACATCCAGCGCCGGTACAAAGTTTCCGAACCCCGGGCGCGGCGCATCGTGGCTGAAGCCATCCGCAACGGCCAACGCCACCAATTGGAACCGGAACTGATCCTGGCCATCATTGCCGTCGAGTCCACCTTCAACGAGCGAGCCGTCAGCCGGGCTGGCGCCCGCGGCCTGATGCAAGTGATGCCCGGCTACCACCGCGACAAGGTCCGGGAAATTGGCGGTACCCAGGCTCTGTTTGATCCGGTCAAGAACATCCATACCGGTTCCCGGATCCTGGCGCAATACCGCGACCAACAATCCGGCAATCTGCGCCGCGCGTTGCTCAAGTACAACGGCAGCCTGCACCTACGTCGTTCCAGCTATGCCGACAAGGTCATGCGCGTTTACCGCGATCTGCGGCGAGTCACCGTCGAGGGCTGATGCGATCGCTCGCCTCGGCTTGCCGCGTGATGGCCTGAGGCGTTTTGATACGAGATCTTAAACTCCCCAGCCCTCTCCCCCTTGGGAGAGGGCTTTGAATTTTCACTCCCTCCCTTTCCCCAGGCGCTCGGAACATCTTTGCCCGAAGCCAACCACGGCTTGGATCTTCTCCCATCAGGGTCGTTATCATTCATAATAGGTTCAGGACATATATTATGAGTGCTTCGACCGACCGTGATGCCCACAGCCATGCTACCCCCCCGGCCCGATCTCGCCAAGCTGGCGACCCAACTCCCGACCGACCGACCACGGCCACCCGTGGAACGCTGGAACCCGCCGCTCAGCGGCGAAATGAATCTACGCATCGCCCGCGACGGCGTCTGGTATCATGAAGGCGCACCCATCCTGCGCGAAGCGCTGGTGCGATTATTCGCCTCCATCCTGCGTCACGACGCGGACGGTCATTACTATCTGGTGACTCCGGTCGAGAAATGGCGCATCCAGGTCGACGACGCGCCCTTTCTGGCGGTATGGCTCGACGCCACCGGCGCCGCCCGCGACCAGATTCTCACCTTCACCACCAACGTGGGCGATACTGTCATCGCTGGCCCCAATCATCCCCTGAACGTCGAATACCGCGCGCCGAACGGCGAACCCTCCCCCTATCTGCACGTGCGCGGCCGCCTGCGCGCCCTGCTGACCCGGGCGGTCTTCCTGGAACTGGCCGAACTGGGCGAGGAGCGGCGCACGGTTCAGGGCCGTGATTACGGCGTCTGGAGTCAGGGCCAGTATTTCAGCCTTGGCTCATTGGACGACCAGGACTGAGCCGAGAGCCGCCCGTGCGCCATCCCCTGCTGTCTCTACTGCGCGTCTTGGTACTACTGCCGTCCTATACGCTAATCCTGTTGATCCGCTTGCTGAAATGGTCGATCGCCCCACCAGCCCTGCTGGTTCAACTCCTGTTTGGAGTACCGCTGGTCCTGCTCCGGGTCCGACAACCCCTTCAACCGCGCTTCATCCCGCTCCAGGAGATCGACCTGCCCGACGCCGCCTGGCTCGAACTGACCGACGCCGCCGAAACCCTGCTCGCCGAGGGCTTTATCCAGTACGGCGATTTCCGCTGCGACGAACTCATTCAGGGCGGGACGCTCTGGGTGCGGCTCTTGGGCCAGCCCGAGCAGGGGATCGGCGCCGTGGCGGCGCATGTCGAACTCGCCAAGGGCATCCGTCGCTCCCGGAACTTCGTCGAATTCATGACCGAGTTCGACGACGACCGGATGCTGACCACTAACAACCTGGACCGGCCCTACAGCCTGCCCGCGCCGATATTTCAGGCCCGCTTGCAACTCAAGGACGTTTGGGATCCGCGAGCGCTGTACCTCTTGCACCGGGAGTTGGTGACGGCCCTGGCCCGACCGATCGACCGGTCCAGACTCGAACGGGCCGCCCACGATCCCAGCGGTCTGTTGGTCGACGGCCACGCCCGGGAAATCCAGGCGCTGATCGCGCAGGGTTGGTTGCGGCGGGCGGCGGACGGTCGTTCGCTCCGGCTGAGTTCGTGGGGCGCGCTGCTCGGAACCTGGCGCCAGGCTTGGCCGTTGACCAGCCTGCATCTCCGCGCCGCCGACCGGCGCGCCCGGCGGTTGCTGGCCGAGCACGGACTCGACGTCGAAGCCTTCACCGGCGGCGCCCCACATATCCTGGTTGCCCATCACCCTCTGCCGCCGGGGACCGTCATCGCCACCATCCGCGCCGGGTACGAGCAGATCCGGCCACTGGCCCGACAAACTGACCCCCAGGCCGTACTGGAAGCGGTGGTCGTGGAGTTGGACCTCGACGACGCGGGCGCACCGCGCCCCTGCGAATTTCGCTACACTTTTCGCGCTTGCGACGAACAACGTTCGCGACGGATTCGCCGGATTCGCGGCTTTGATATCGTGCTGGATCAGGATCATGCCGAACTCGCGGTAACGGCCATGGACCGGGAATTCGAGCAGGCGGTCGACGACGCTGAATGGGACGAACTGATCGAAGACACCCCACTGGCTCCACTGCGGCTCGGACCGTGGCTGCGCGACCTGGATCAGATCTTACCAGCGGCCTGGGCAACGCTGACCGCGCATACCGACGGGCAACGTCCCTGGCCAGACTCGGCTTCCCTGTATCCTGACGAAGACGGTGCGGCGTACTGGCAAATCGTCGCCTGGGGCGAAAATGACCAGCCACTGCACGTCACGTTGGATGCGCGCTCGGGGGTTGAGGTTAAGGGTAAAGATTAGAGATTATTTTGAAGGAGTCGAACATGTTGGAAGGTTTTTCCGCGTTCGTGGTCGCGGTGGCGATCCTCGCCATCATCCTGGTGTTCCTGGGCGTCAAGTCGGTGGCGCAAGGCATGGAGTACACGGTCGAGCGCTTCGGCCGTTATACCGAAACCCTGACGCCGGGCTTGAACTTCATCGTGCCGATCGTCGACCGTATCGGTCACAAGATCAACATGATGGAGACGGTGTTGGATGTGCCCTCGCAGGAAATCATCACCAAGGACAACGCCATGGTGCGCGTGGATGGCGTGGTGTTTTATCAGGTGCTGGACGCCGCCAAGGCCGCCTACGAAGTCAATAATTTGGAGTTCGCGACCCTGAATCTGACCATGACCAACATCCGCACCGTGATGGGCTCGATGGACCTCGACGAACTGCTGTCCAAACGCGACGAGATCAACGCCCGGTTGTTGGGCGTGGTGGATGAGGCGACCACGCCGTGGGGCGTCAAGGTCACCCGCATCGAGATCAAGGACATCGCTCCACCCAAGGATCTGGTGGATTCCATGGCCCGGCAGATGAAGGCGGAACGCGACAAGCGGGCTTCGATCCTGACCGCCGAAGGCGAGCGGCAGGCGGAAATCCTGAAGGCCGAGGGCGAGAAGCAGGCGGCGATTCTGGAAGCGGAAGGGCGCAAGGAAGCCGCCTTTCGCGACGCCGAGGCCCGCGAGCGGTTGGCGCAGGCCGAAGCCCGCGCCACCCTGATGGTGTCGGAGGCGATCGGCAAGGGCAACGTGCAGGCGATCAACTACTTCGTGGCGCAGAAATACGTGGAGGCCATCACCCAGTTGGCGGCGGCGCCGAATCAGAAGGTGCTGCTGATGCCACTGGATACCTCGGGATTGGTCGGAACCCTGGCCGGAGTCGCCGAACTGACCCGACACGCGTTGAGTAAGACCGGAACGCAACCGTGAACGTCTGGCTGCTGGAACCGGTCTACTGGAATTGGTGGCTGCTGGGCGTGGTGCTGATCGCTGTCGAAGCTATCGCTCCCGGTTATTTCTTCCTGTGGATGGGCGTGGCGGCGCTGCTGGTGGGGCTGACGCTGACCGTGGCTCCGGAACTGGCCTGGACCTATCAGATTCTGCTGTTCGCGCTGCTGGCGGTCGGATCGATTGTGGGGTGGCGGTGGCGGCTGCGCCGGCATCCAACCCAGTCCGCCGACCCACTGCTCAACCGTCGCGGCCATCAATACGTCGGCCGAGTGTTCACCCTGGATGCGCCGGTGGTCAACGGCCACGGCAAGATTCGCGTGGACGACAGCACCTGGAAAGTCGTGGTGAATGAGGACTGTCCGGCCGGCGTCCGACTACGGATCGTCGGGGTGGACGGGGTACTGCTCAAGGGCGAGATCGAGAACCCGGATTGATTGAGGGAGAACGCTGATGCGCGACATCATCCATCTATCCAGCCAACGCCGTGAGGAACTGATCGACATCACCGCGCGGGTCGCCGCCGTGGTCGAGAACAGCGGTGTGCGTCAGGGTCTGGTGGCGGTCTACGCCCAGGGCGCGACGGCGGCGCTCATGATCCAGGAAAACTGGGACGAGAGCGTACAGACCGACGTCATCAACCTGCTGGGCAAGTTGATCCCGCGCGGGGTGTGGCTGCACGACCAGCAGGACGGCAACGGTGATTCCCACCTCAAGGCCGGGCTGGTGGGGCCTTCGGAAACCGTGCCCATCATTGATGGGGCGTTGGGCCTGTCCCGCTGGCAGAACCTGTTCTTCTGCGAATTCGACGGCCCGCGCCGGGATCGGCGCGTCATCTGCACGGTGCTGGAGGACACTACGGCCCACTCGTCCTGAATCCTCTCATTCGCTCCCCTCTCCCGCCGGCGGGAGAGGGGTTGGGGTTGGGGGTTGGGGGTGAGGGTCGTGGATTCACTAACAGTTCTTTCAATCACCTTTAATTCCGCGAGAACTATCATGTCCTCCATCGCTTTCATCACCGGCGCCACCTCCGGATTCGGCGCCGCCTGCGCCCGCCGGTTCGCCGCCTACGGCTGGCGGCTGATTTTGTGCGGCCGGCGTCAGAATCGGCTGGACGCCCTGCGCGCCGAACTGGCCGCCAGCGTGCCGGTCCATGCCTTCCCGCTCGACGTGCGCGACGAGACCGCCGTCAACGCCGCGATCGCCGCCCTGCCCGCCGAGTTCGCCGCGGTGGACCTGCTGGTCAACAATGCCGGGCTGGCGCTCGGCCTGGAACCGGCTCAGCGTTGCGCCATGGAGGACTGGGAGCGGATGATCGACACCAACATCAAAGGGCTGGTGTATTGCACCCGAGCCATTCTGCCCGGCATGGTCGAGCGCGACCGCGGCCACGTCATCAACATCGGCTCGGTCGCTGGCACTTATCCGTATCCTGGCGGCAATGTGTACGGCGCCACCAAGGCGTTCGTCAAACAATTCTCGCTCAATTTACGCGCCGACCTGCTCGGCACCCAGGTCCGAGTCACCAACATCGAGCCGGGATTGGCGGAGAGTGAATTTTCGCTGGTGCGCTTCAAGGGCGACGCGGGCCAAGCCGCGCGAGTCTACCAGAACGTCCAGCCCTTGCGTCCGGAAGACATCGCCGACCTCGTCCACTGGGCCGCGACCCGCCCGGCCCATGTCAACATCAACCGCATCGAAGCGATGCCGGTGTGTCAGGCCTCCGCGCCGTTCGCGATCAGTCGCAAGGACTAAAGCCCCCGACGCATCGCCCATCCCTCGGTCACCCGACCCGACCTCAACATTCAGCCCCACCACCGAACCGCAAACCATGTTCACCGGCATCATCACCGCTATCGGCACGCTCACTACCCTCCAACCCCGCGGCGGCGATGTCCGTTTGCGCATCGCCACCGGCAAGCTGGATCTGCGCGACGTGCAACTGGGGGACAGCATCGCCGTCAGCGGGGTCTGCCTGACCGCCGTCGAACTCCCCGGCGATGGGTTCTGGGCCGACGCCTCCCGCGAGACGCTGGAACGCACCATCCTCGGCGCGGCGACGCCCGGCATGAAAGTCAATCTGGAAAAGGCGCTGACGCCCACGACCCGGCTCGGCGGCCATCTGGTCAGCGGCCACGTCGACGGCATCGGCACGGCCACGGAATGGCGTCCGGACGGTCGCTCCTGGCGGCTGCGCATCCAGGCCCCGGACGAACTGGCCCGTTACATCGCCGCCAAAGGCTCCATCGGCGTGGATGGGGTCAGCCTGACCGTGAACCGGGTCGATGGCGCGGCCTTCGAACTCAATATCATCCCCCAGACCCTGGCCGAAACCACCCTGGCGGACTTTCACGCAGGCCGGCGGGTCAACCTGGAAGTCGATCTGATCGCCCGGTATCTGGAACGGCTGCTGCTGGGCGACCGCGCCGCGCGGCCGGGCGGCGGCGGTCTCACCGAAGACGTGCTGCGCGAGCACGGGTTCTGGAAATAGATCATGGCGCTCAACACCATCGACGAGATCCTCGCCGACCTCCGGCAGGGCCGAATGGCGATCATCATGGACGACGAGGATCGGGAGAACGAAGGCGACCTGCTGATGGCCGCCTCGCTGGTGCGTCCCGAGGATGTCAACTTCATGGCTCGCTACGGACGCGGCCTGGTCTGTCTGACCTTGACCCGCGAACGCTGCCAGCAGTTGCGGCTGCCGCTGATGGTGCAGGACAACGCCACGCCCTACTCCACCAATTTCACCGTCTCCATCGAAGCCGCGCAGGGCGTCACCACCGGTATTTCCGCCTACGACCGCGCCCACACCATCCGCACCGCCGTGCGGCCCGACGCCCGACCCGAGGACCTAGTGCAACCGGGCCATATCTTCCCGCTGATGGCCCAGCCGGGCGGGGTCCTGACCCGCGCCGGGCACACCGAGGCCGGCTGCGACCTGACCCGGTTGGCCGGGCTGGAGCCGGCGGCGGTCATCGTCGAAATTCTCAACGAGGATGGCGGCATGGCGCGGCGTCCCGAACTGGAGCTCTTCGCCGAACGGCACGGCCTGAAAATCGGCACCATCGCCGCCCTGATCCGCTACCGGATGCAGAATGAAAAAACCGTCGAGCGGGTCGCCGACGCGCCCATGACCACCGAATTCGGGCCGGTTCGGGTGCTCACCTATCAGGACGTGGTCAGCCGACAGGTGCATTTCGCGCTGGTCAAGGGCGAGATTCATCCCGAACAACCGGTGCTGGTGCGCGTCCACGTCAAGCATCTGCTGAGCGACCTGCTGACCCTGCAACTCTCCGACAGCGGCTGGCCGTTGCGCGATGCGTTGCAACGGGTGGCGGCTGAACCCGCCGGGGTGCTGGTCTTCCTGAATCGACTGGAAGACCCGGCGGCGCTCATCCGGCGGATGCGCGGCTATCAATTCGGCTCGACCGAAACCCCGCAGACCGCCGACCCGAGCGCCGAACTGCGCACCTACGGCATCGGCGCGCAGATTCTGCTCGACATCGGCGTGCGAAAAATGCGGGTCCTGAGCGCGCCCAAGCGCATCACCGGTCTGTCCGGCTTCAATCTGGAAGTCGTGGAATATGTCTCCTGAACTCCACTCTTCACTCACCGTTACGGAAACCTCCCATGCAGCCGATCAATACGATTGAAGGCGACTTCACGCCGCTCCAGGACGCCCGATTCGCCCTGGTGGCGGCCCGCTTCAACAGCTTCATCGTGCAGAATCTCATCAACGGCGCGGTGGATGCCCTGCACCGTCACGGCGTTCCCGACACCCAAATCGACCTGGTCTGGACGCCCGGTTCGTTCGAACTGCCGCTGGCCGCGCAACGCTTGGCCGCCAGCGAGCGCTACGACGGCATCGTCGCCCTCGGCGCGGTGATCCGCGGCGGCACCCCGCATTTCGAATATGTCGCCGGCGAGTGCGTTAAAGGGTTGGCGACCGTTTCCCTGGAATACAACCTCCCGGTCGGCTTCGGCGTCCTGACCGTGGACACCATCGACCAGGCGGTGGAACGGGCCGGCGCCAAGGCCGGCAACAAGGGCGCCGAGGCGGCCCTGTCGGTGTTGGAAATGGTCAGCCTGCTGCGGCGGCTGGAAGGTTGAGCGTGGCCGGCGCAGTTCGTAAAAATCAGCCTGGCAAGCGCGCGTGGGCGCGGCGTTGCGCCGCCCAAGCGCTGTATCAATGGCAGATGACCGGCCAGGACCCGGGGCAGATCGCGGCGCAATTTCTGGCCGATGAAGATTTAAACAAGGCCGACCCGGACTTCTTCCGGGAGCTGTTGCATCAGGTTCCCGCGCACGCGGCGGAACTCGATGCCGCGCTGGAGCCGTTCCTGGATCGACCCCTGGCGCAAGTCGATCCCGTGGAACACGCCATTCTCCGAATCGGTAGCTACGAACTGCTGCACCATCCCGAACTTGCTTACCGGATTATCATTAACGAGGCGGTGGAACTGGCCAAGATGTTCGGCGCCGAGCAGGGTCACCGATTTGTCAACGGTATGCTCGATCGCCTGGCTCGCACCGCCCGGCCGGCCGAGTTCACCTGACCCCCCATCCCACGCAAGGACTTGACTGGAATGACTCTTCACGCTCCCGGCGCTGGACCCTCGGCGTCAACCAGACTGGTCGCCTACAGCGTGGCGCTGGCGGCGCTGGCGGTCGCGTTGTCGCCGCTCAGCATTCCGATCGGCGTCGCCAAGGTGTCGCCCACCCAGCATTTCATCAACGTCATCGCCGGGGCGCTGGTCGGCCCTTGGTGGGGATTGGGGGTCGCGGTCGTGACCTCGCTGGCGCGCAACGCCCTAGGCTTGGGTACGCCCCTGGCCTTTCCCGGCAGCGTATTCGGCGTGGTCCTGGCCGGGCTGGCGTTCCGCCATACCCGCAACGTCTATTTCACCGCGCTGGGCGAAGTGATCGGCACCGGCTTGATCGGCGCGACGGTTGGCGCGCTGCTGGTCGCCCCCTACCTCATGGGCCGGGAGATCGCCCTGACCGTGCTGATCCTGCCGTTCCTGCTGTCGTCGTTCGTGGGCGCGGTGCTGGGCATCCTCGGCCTGCGAGTGCTGCGCCAGCTCGGTTACCTGCGCTGATGCGGCCCGGATCGCGATCAACGATGAGCGAGGCGCTGATCGCCATCCAGGGCTTGAGCTATCGCTACCCGGCCAGCAACGCCCTGACCCTGCGCGATCTGGATTTCCGGATTGAAGCCGGCGAGTTCGTGCTGCTGGCCGGGGCCAGCGGCTCCGGCAAATCCACCCTGTGCCGGCTGCTGAATGGACTGATTCCCCACCTGCACGGCGGCGAGGTCAGCGGCGCCCTGACCGTCGCCGGCGCCGATCCATGCCTGACCCCACCGCGCCGGATGAGCCGCGCGGTCGGCCTGCTGTTGCAGCGTCCCGACGCCCAGTGCCTGGCGACCACGGTAGTTCGCGATCTCGCTTTCGGTCCGGCCGGTCAAGGTTTGGATCGACCCACCATCGCCCGGCGGGTGCGCGAGACGGCGGCTTGGTTGGACATCGCCCACCTGCTGGACCGTGCGCCGCATACCCTATCCTGCGGCGAACAGCAACGAGTAGCGCTGGCCGGCATCCTGGCCATGGAGCCGCGCTTGCTGGTGCTGGACGAACCGTTCGCCTTTCTCGACGGGGCCGGCGCGGGCCGACTCCGCGAGTTATTGCACCGCCTGCGCGCCGCCGGCGTCACTCTGATCGTCGCCGAGCATCGCTTGCGCGAAGTCGCCGCCGCGGCCAGCCGGATGCTGGTGTTGCATCAAGGCCGACTGGTGGCGGATGGTCCACCGCGCCGGGTACTGGCCGGCCAGGTCGCTGTCTGGGGCCTGGAAGCGCCAGGAACGATGCCCCTTCCCCCACCCTCCCCACCCGCGACTCCGACGGAACCGGTGCTGGAGTGGGATCGGGTGGGGTGCGAGCGCGACGGACGACCGGTGTTGCGCGAGGCCAGCCTCACCAGCGCCGCCGGCGAGATCGTGGCCCTGCTGGGCGCCAACGGGGCCGGTAAAACCACCCTGCTCCGGCACGGCAACGGTCTGCTGCGCTGCCAGCGCGGCGTAGTGCGGGTGTTGGGACGGGCGGTCGGGCGGCGACCGGTGGCGGAACTGGCCCGCGAGGTCGGGCTGGTAATGCAGCAGCCGGCGCGGATGCTGTTTGCGCCCTCGGTCCGCGCCGAACTGGCCGCCGGACCCCGCGCCCTGGGTCGCCACGATCCCGCCTGGTGCGCGCGCCTGAGCGAGCGGTTCGGCCTCGATCCGCTGCTGGATCGTCTTCCCCAGACCCTCAGCGCCGGCGAACAGCGGCGGGTGGCGATCGCGGCGGTGCTGGCCTCTCGACCGCGGGCCCTGCTGCTGGACGAACCGACCGCCGGCCAGGACGCCGGTGCCCGCGCCGACCTGCGCGCCCTGCTCGGGGAATGCGCCGCCGGGGGCTTGGCGATCACCGTGGCGACCCACGACCCCTTTTGGGCCTACTCCCTCTGTCATCGCTGGGCGATTCTGGCTGAAGGCCGGATCACCACCGCTGCCGATCCCGCCGCCGTAATGGCGCAATGGGAGGTCCTGCATCAGGCCGGATGGCCTGCGTGGGCGGTCGCCGCCTGATGGCCGCACCCCACCCATCCGAGTCGCTGGCGCCGCTGCCGGCGCGAACCGGATGCTTCGATCCCCGCGCCAAGTTGGTGGTTTACCTGTTCGGTTGCGGCCTGATCCTGGCGACGCTCCAGCTTCTGGAACTGATCCCGTTGGCTGGAGCGGCGTTGCTGGGGATTGCGATCGGACGCCACGGGCGGGCGTGGTGGCGGGTCATGCGCCTGCTGTGGCCGACCCTGCTGTTGTTCGCGGCGATCGTCGGACTCAGCGGAGGTCCCGAGGCCGCCGCCGGAGCGGTATTGCGCCTGCTGGCTCTGGTGACCGCCAGCGTGCTGTTTTTCGCCGCTACGCCGCCGGAGGAACTGGGCGATGCGCTGCTGGCCAATGGTTTTTCGCCTCGACTGGTGTTTCTGTTGGAGGGGACTTTGCGCTTCACCCCGGCCATGGCGGACCTGGCGCGCGAAGTGCGCGAGGCCCAGGAAAGCCGCGGCATCCGCCTGGACGGGTTTTATCTGTTACGCAATGGCTCTGCCCTGCTGACGCCGCTGTTGGCCAGCGTGATGCGCTTCGCCGACGATCTGGCCGAGGCGCTGGAGATCCGCGGTTTCGGCGGCCCGCAGCGGACTCCGCTGGCGGAATACCGGTTCCGGGCGCGGGACTGGGGGCTGGTGGCGGGCGCGGCGCTGGCGACGGTTTTTTGGGGAAGCGGGTTGCCGTTGGGTTTGTTCTGGAACTGATGGAAGCATCCACAACCGACAAGCGCAACAAGGAAATTCCGGCGAACAGCTCCTCGCCCGGCTCAAGCAGGCCGGTATCGAACCGTAGTCGCCCTGCCGCTACCGCCGCCTCTCAAGCACCGACTTTGTGGCCTTCTTGACCGTCACCACCGCCACCACTCCGCCGAAACACCACCAGATGATCGATATCCAGGCGAATGCCGATGCACTGTCCCGGCGCGTGGTTGTGATGGCTCGGCGTCAGGCACAGCAGCCGCGCGCCGCTGGGCAACTTGAGCGTGTAGAGAAATTCCGCGCCCCGAAAGGCCCGTTCCACAATCTCCGCCCGCAATGGGCTGACATCATCGTGAACTACATCGTCCGGCCGCACCAGCACCTCCACCGGGACTCCCGGCGCACAGCCGGCCGGTGGCGCGCCGTGAATCCGACCCAACTCCGTGTCCACCGCTCCTCCCTCCCCAACCCGGCCGGCCAACAATACCCCCTGACCGATGAAATTGGCGACGAAGCGATCGACCGGCCGATGGTAAAGGTTATAAGCGCTGTCCCACTGCAACAGCCGACCCTCATGGAGCACCCCGATTTCATCGGCGAAGGCGAACGCCTCGAACTGATCGTGGCTGACCAACAGTCCACCCGTGCCTTCCTGCAACAGGATCGCCCGCACCTCCCGCGCCAAGCCCTCGCGCAGGGTGACATCCAGACTGGAAAACGGCTCGTCCAGCAACAACAACCGCGGACGCGGCGCCAGGGCCCGGGCCAGCGCGACCCGCTGCTGCTGCCCACCGGAGATCTGATGCGGATAACGTTTGGCCAGGTCCTCCAAACCGACCAGCCGCAGCAGATCCCGCACCCGCGCCCGCCGTTCCTCCGCCGTCCAGCCGCGCAGGCCAAAAACGATGTTGTCGGCGACGGTCAGATGCGGAAACAGCGCCAGATCCTGAAACATCATCCCGATCCGCCGCCGTTCCGGCGGCAGGCTCCAGTCGGGCCGGCTCAATTCGACGCCTTCGAGGCAAATCGACCCATGCCGCACCGGTTCGAAGCCAGCGATGGCCCGCAGCAGGGTGGTCTTGCCGCAGCCGCTGGGGCCGAGCAAGCAACCGATGCCGGCGCAACACATCCGCAGCGACAAGTCCTCCACCACCCGGCGGGGCGGATAGGCGACATCGATATCGATCAATTCAAGGAACGGGGTCATAGCCAGGTCTCGCGCGGCCGATGGCGCGACTCAGCAGAATCACCGGACCGATTCCCGCTAAAACAATGGCTAGCGCGAAGCTGGCCGAATCCGCCAACCGCTCGTCGGCGGCCAACTCATAGGCCCGCACCGCCAGGGTATTAAAGTTGAACGGGCGCAGGATCAGGGTCGCCGGTAACTCTTTGAGCACGTCCACGAACACCAACAGGAGAGCGGTCAACAGGCTGCCGCGCAACATCGGAATATGCACCCGCCATAGCACCGCTCGCGGCGTCACGCCCAGCGAGCGAGCGGCATCATCCATACTCGGCCGAATTCGGGTCAGGCCGGCATCCACGCTGTGCAGCGCCACCGCCAGGAAGCGCGCGCAGTAGGCGAAGATCACAGCGATCAGCGTCCCACTCAACAGTAGGCCGGTCGAGATCCCCAACCAGTCCCGAGCCCAACCATCCACGGTCCGATCGATGGCGGCGAACGGCAGCATCACCCCGATCGCGATCACCGTACCGGGTACCGCGTAGCCCATGCCGGCCAGCGCTTGCGCCCGCATCCGCTGGTGCGCCTGGCGGTGCGCGGGGCCGGCATGGGCTACGCGGTACCCGGTACGGTGATCGCGATCGGGGTGATGCTGCCGTTCGCCGCCATCGATCGGACCGTGGATGGTTGGGCTCG
>JAWOHQ010000207.1:0-3927 GCA_046485105.1 Candidatus Competibacteraceae bacterium
CGCACCGTAACCCAGATTCGCGAGGTTATGGACGACCCCATCGCCCTGCCCGGCGGCGGTACGACGACGCTGGGCGCATTGTTGGTGGCGCAGGAACGCGAAAGTCTGGGCTTGATCCGGCATTGGAACCTGCGTCGCGCCATCACCGTGGAGGCCGATCTCGACCCGGAACAAATCGACACCTTGGCCGCCAACAATTTACTGCGCGCGGAGTGGGAAAAGATTCGGGCGCGTTACCCCGGCACGGATCTCGATTTTTCCGGCGAACTCGATGACATCAACGAATCGCTGGATGCCATGGGGCCGCTGTTTCTGCTCGGGGTCGGGCTGATCTACCTGATTCTGGCCGCGCAGTTCCGCAGCTATTTTCAACCCCTTCTGATCCTGGTGACCGTGCCGCTGGCTTTCACTGGGGTCACTCTGGGTCTGCTGGTCTCGGGTAACCCGCTGTCGCTGTACACGCTCTACGGCATCATCGCCCTGACCGGCATCGCGGTGAACGCCGCCATCGTGCTGATCGACGCCGCCAACAACCGCCGCGCCGCCGGCATGAGCGCCCTGCACGCCACGCTCTACGCCGCGCGCCGGCGGGTGATCGCCATCCTGATGACCACCGGCACCACCATCGCCGGCCTGTTCTCGCTGGCGTTCGGGTTGGCCGGGAAATCGCTGCTGTGGGGACCGGTGGCGGCCAGCATCGTTTGGGGATTGGCGTTTTCCTCGGCGCTCACTCTGTTCGTGGTCCCGGTGCTCTATCGGATTTTCATGCGCCGCGCCGCGCCGCGCCCCACGTTGGCAAAAAGCATGGGATAAGGGTGGGTTTTCCAGCGACGGCCTCCATGCCCAAGTAGCGAGCACGGATTTCAGTTCGCCGCGGGCAGGCTGTCCAGCGGCCAGCGCGGCAACACCTCGATCGCTGTATTTTCGCCCTGACCCGCCGCCAGCCGCCGCCAGCCGGCATAGGCGATCATCGCCCCGTTGTCGGTGCAAAATTCCAGTCGAGGATAGTAGACCTGCCCGCCCAACTCCGCGGCCAACTCCCGCAGACGATCCCGCAGGCGCCGGTTGGCGCCCACGCCGCCCGACACCACCAACCGTGCGAGTCCGGTCGCTTGCAAGGCGCGCCGGCACTTGATCGCCATCGTCTCCACCACCGCTTCCTCGAAGGCGCGCGCCACGTCGGCCCGGTTCTCCAGGGTCGGCTCCAGCCCACGCCAGGTGTTGATCGCAGCGGTTTTCAGGCCGCTGAAGCTGAAATCACAGCCCGGTCGGTCGGTCATCGGGCGGGGAAACGTGAAACGACGGGGATCGCCCTGTTCCGCCAGCCTGGCCAAGGCGGGTCCGCCGGGATACGACAACCCCAGCAATTTCGCGGTCTTGTCGAACGCCTCCCCGGCGGCGTCGTCCACCGATTCACCCAGAATCCGATACTGGCCGACCCCCGCGACGTCCACCAGGAGGGAATGGCCGCCGGACACCAGCAGGGCGACGAACGGAAATGCCGGCGGTTCCGGCTCCAACATCGGCGCCAGCAGATGGCCTTCCATATGATGGACGCCGATGGCCGGGACGTTCCAGGTCCAGGCCAGACCGCGCCCGATGGCCGCGCCCACCAGCAAGGCGCCGATCAGTCCCGGACCACGGGTGTACGCCACGCCGTTCACCGCGCGCGGCGTTACGCCCGCCTGGCGAAAAATCTCCCGTAGCAGAGGTAGCGTTTTGCGAACATGATCGCGCGAAGCCAGTTCCGGCACCACGCCGCCGTATTCGGCGTGCAGCGCGACCTGGCTGTGCAGGGCATGAGCCAGCAGACCGCGCTCGCTGTCGTACAAAGCCACGCCGGTTTCATCGCAGGAGGTTTCAATACCGAGGATCAACATCACACGCTCAAGGTTTTTTGCGTTTGGCAACAGGAATGATTAAGATACAATGTTTTTTAATTAATCCAACCCAATTATCGTACTCGACCATGAATGAGGTAATGGTTTAATGCCTTCCGTGAAAGTCAAAGAAAACGAGCCGTTTGACGTGGCGCTGCGCCGCTTCAAGCGTTCCTGCGAAAAAGCCGGCGTGCTGTCCGAGGTTCGCCGTCGCGAGTCCTACGAAAAGCCCACCCAGGAACGCAAGCGCAAGCGCGCCGCCGCCGTCAAGCGCCATTTGAAGAAACTTTCCCGAGAAGTCACCCGTCGGGTCCGTCTCTACTGAAACACCAGCCTGCCCCTAGCGTTCGCGAGAGCATCGCCATGTCCCTTAAAGACCGTATTCAGGATGACATGAAAGCCGCCATGCGCGCCAAGGACAAAAATCGCCTCGGCGTGATCCGGCTGATCCTGGCCGCCATCAAGCAGCGCGAAATCGACGAGCGCATCGAATTGAACGAGACTCAGGCGCTCGGCGTTCTGGAAAAGATGATCAAGCAACGCCGGGAATCGCTGGCTCAGTATCAGAACGCCGGTCGGGACGATCTGGCCGCCCAGGAAAATTTCGAGATCGAGCTGATCCAAGCCTATCTGCCGGCGCCGCTGAGCGAAACCGACCTCGAAACCCTGATCGCCAACGCCATCGCCGCGACCGGCGCCCAGTCGCTCCGCGACATGGGCAAGGTCATGGCGCTGATTAAGGACCAGGCGCAAGGCCGAGCGGATTTGGCTGCGGTCAGCGCGCGGGTCAAGGCCCGCTTCGGTGGTTGAGCGGGGCGTCGAGTCCGAACGGGCGCCGCGTCGCGTCGTCATCTTCGTTGCATACCGCCGCTGACCGTCGGACGCCGGTCCGCTAGGCTTTGGGCTTATGGCTGGCCGCATTCCCCAGGAGTTCCTCGATCGATTGCTGGGCCGGGTGGATCTGGTTGATATTGTCAACGCCCGCGTCCCTCTGCGCCGGGCAGGCCGTGAGTTCATGGCCTGCTGCCCGTTTCATGCCGAAAAAACGCCTTCCTTCTCGGTGAGTCCCCAAAAGCAGTTTTATTACTGTTTCGGCTGTGGCGTTCACGGTAATGCCATCGACTTCCTGATGGCCTACGAGCGGCTGGAATTTCTGGATGCGGTCGAGGAACTGGCCCGGGTCGCCGGACTGGACCTGCCCAAAACCGGGGGCGACGACGGTTCGACTCGAGTGCTGCTGGAGTGGGTCGCTCAGGCGGATCGGTTCTTTCGCCGGCAATTGCGCGAACATCCGGCCCGACAGCGGGCGGTGGACTATCTGCGCCAGCGCGGCCTGACCGGGCGGATCGCCAAGGTCTTCGGCATCGGTTATGCGCCTCCCGGCTGGGAAAATCTCAGCCGCGCGTTGCGCACGGCCGGCGCCGCCGTCGAGGATCTCAGCACCGCCGGGCTGGTCGCTCGCGACGAGCAGGGCCGGCCGCGCGACCGCTTTCGCGACCGCATTATTTTCCCCATCCGCGACCGCCGCGGACGGGCCATCGCCTTCGGCGGTCGGGCGCTGGATGGCGATACCACGCCCAAGTACCTCAACTCCCCGGAAACTCCGTTGTTCCACAAGAGTTCGGAACTGTACGGCTTGTACGAGGCGCGCGCCCACAGCCGAGCGCTACAGCGGTTGGTAGTGGTCGAGGGCTATATGGATGTGGTGGCGCTGGCCCAGCACGAAGTGACTTATGCCGTCGCCACCCTGGGCACCGCCACCACCGCCGAACACATCGAGCGGTTGTTCCGGGTGGTCGACGATCTGGTGTTTTGTTTCGACGGCGACCGCGCCGGTCGGGTGGCGGGTTGGCGGGCGCTGGAAACGGCGCTGCCGTTCCTGCGCGACGGGCGGCGGATCGGTTTTCTGTTTCTGCCCGAGGGCGACGACCCCGATACACTGGTGCGCCGCGAGGGTCAGGCGGCGTTCGAACAACGACTGACGCAAGCCACGCCGCTGGCTGACTATCTGTTCGCCGAGTTGCGCGCCCAGACCGATCCCGACACC
>JAWOHQ010000055.1:0-2697 GCA_046485105.1 Candidatus Competibacteraceae bacterium
GTCGATGGTTTGCGCCTGGCCGAACTGCCGGCCTACGGCGGGCGCAATACGCTGCTCGGCGTCGAGAACGTGGTTCCCACGCGCCTGCCAATCCAGTCCCACGGCTGGCGCAGGCACGTCAAGGAAGGTCCCGACCGGTATTATCGAGTCTATGTGGTTCCGTTGACCGAGCGCAGTGGCGCCGTTGGAGCTGACTCGGTGACACTGGATAATGCCTGTATCTGGCTGGGTATTCGAACCACTGATCGAGCGCATCGCGGCGAAGTACGGAGCCTGCGCGAACCGCCGCGTTGGCTGCGTGAGGTGACTTGGGGGCTTATTCCGACCCGCGACTACGAAGACCGCTACCGCCGCGCCATCGGCGGCCCGAGCGACGCCGAGCGCGGCTGCCGGCCCCTGGTGTTCCAGGCCGTCGCCGCCCCCGAGACGCTGCGCGCCGCTGCCTGGCGGCAACTGGCGCTGTATTTCGGCATCGGCAACCTGGTCCCGCTGCTGCTTCTGCTGGGCTACGGACTGTGGCGGCTGGATCGACTGGGGCGCTGGGCGGTCGATGGGCGTCTGTCATCGGATCGGCCAACCGGCCGCGATTGATGAAATTCGCAACGAATGACGACCTGGTTCGCAACCTGAGTGAACGGCTACCTGGATCACCACGCCATGCTGCTCGACGAGACTGATCTTTACCTCTTGCGTCGCCAAGGCCGCTTTCTCGCCGCCGCGTTCAAACGCCCGCACCGGGTGTTGAGCACCTGCCGGATCAACGGCGGACTGCGCGAGGACTTGACTCACATCGCCAATCATCAGAGTTGCGAGGGCGTCGCCCACATCGCTCGCCACCGCTCGGTCGTGGGCCTGGGTCCGGAGGCCGGTCACGCCGCCGCCTGCGCCGAGGCCGAGCTGCCGCCCGTTACCACGGCGCTGATGAGCACCGCCGCCAACATGCAATGCGCGGTGGTGGCCCGCGCCGCCTACGAAGAACTGACAGTGCGAGTGGTCGCCACCGCCGGCGTGCTCGGCAACGCCACCCGCGCCGGCGATCCGGCCGGCTGGCACGAACTTCCGGGCGGCAGCGCGCGGGTGGAACGACCCGTGGCCGACCCATCACCCCCCGAAGCAGGCTCCGGCACCATCGTGACCTTGGCGTTCATCAACCAGCCCTGTACCCCGGCTTGTCTGGTCAAGGCCGCGACGATGGTCGCCGAAGGCAAGAGCACGGCGGTGCTCGACTTGCGGATGCCCAGCCTGCAATCGCCGGGGCTGGCCACCGGCACCGGCACCGACCAACTAGCCATCGCCGCGCCCCTGGAAGACGACAGGACTTGGGCGCGGCATTGGGCCGGCAGTCACAACACCTTGGGCGAACTGCTCGGACGGGCCACCCACGACGCCGTCACCCGTTGCCTGCTGTTGCAAAACGGGGTGTGCCCGGAATTGCGGCGCACGGTGTGCGGCGCGCTGGGTCGGCACGGCTGCGACGAACCAGCCCTGCGCGCCTGCGCCGAGGCCGAACTCGACGCCGAGTCGGCGCGACTGTTTACCGACAACCTGCTGGCGTTGATCCACGATCCGCAGAGCGCCGCCGCCGCTTATTGTCTGGCGGAGAGCGTGGATCTGGCGCGGGCCGGCATCCTGCATCCGGAAGTCGCGCGGGAAGCGACCCTCAATCAGGCGGCCCTGCTGGCGGCGACGGTGGCGGTGCAACCGGAACGCTTCGCTGAATTTCGCGAGAAGCTGGGCGCGCGGCCGGACACCGCGCCGGGCGCACTGGCGGCGCTGGCCATGGTGTGGGGGTTCGCGCGCAAATGGAGTTAGGAACCCATGTCGCGTTGATTCTGGTCGCCGCTCTGCTCGACATCCGGTTCGGCGATCCGGTTTATGCCCTGCATCCGATCCGGGTGTTGGGTGTCTGGAGCCTGTGGTGGGAACGACAACTGTTCGCCGTCGGCCTGAACGGCTATCTGGGCGGGGTGCTGCACTGGTTGCTGGTGGTCGGCGGCGCGCTGGCGGCGTGGTGGGCCGTGCGTTACGGCCTCGGCCAGATCCATCCCTGGGCGGCCTGGCTCTGGGACGTCTTTCTGGCCTACAGCCTGCTCTGCCTGGGCGACCTGCTGGCGCACGGCCGGCGGGTGCTCGACGCCCTGGATGATCTGGTCACCGCCCGCCGGCGGCTGAGTATGCTGGTCGGGCGGGATACGGACCACCTGCCGCGTGCCGGCATCGTGCGCGCGGCCATCGAGAGTCTGGCGGAAAATCTCACCGACGGCGTGCTGACCCCGTTGTGGGCGTTGTGCCTGTTCGGACTGCCGGGCTTGATCGCGGTCAAAGCGGTGTCCAGCCTCGATTCCATGGTCGGCTATAAAAACGCCCGCTACTGGCGGTTCGGCTGGGCCGGCGCCCGCTCCGATGACCTCGTTCACTGGCTGCCGGCGCGACTGTCGGTCCCGCTGATCGCGGCGGCGGCGATCCTTCTCCGCCTGCATCCCCGGTTGGTATGGCCGACCGCGCGGCGGTATCACGCACTATTGCCCAGCCCCAACTCCGGGTGGAGCGAGGCGGCGTTCGCGGGCGCCTTGCGGGTCCGCCTGCTCGGGCCGATTCGCTACGGCGGCGAGCTGGTCACCGAGGTGTTCATGGGCGCCCCCGACTGGCCCGCCGATCTGGACGACGCCGATCTGCGCCGGGCCTTGCGCTTGGTCC
>JAWOHQ010000067.1:0-4111 GCA_046485105.1 Candidatus Competibacteraceae bacterium
TTTATTGAGCGCTATCTCGATAGCGCGATGGAACCCACGGAGAAAGCCTGGTTCGAAAAGGAGCTTGCGGGCAACGCTAAACTGAGGGAAGAGGTCAGCGTAAACGGCGGCAGGGGGCGGGCCAAGGCGTTCAGGATCAACCGCATCATTTCGCGGCGATTGGTCATGGCGTAATCCTGCGCCCATTGCACCGCCGCCACGTAGTCGTCGAAGTGTTCCGCGCCCTCCTGGAGATAGGCCAGATCGCGGTCGGGCAGGTTGGCCAGGTGCTTGCCCATGTCCTTGCGCGCCAGTTCGATGAAGTAGCGGCCGATGATGTTGCCGATGCCCCGACTGCCGGAGTGCAGCATCACCCACACGTCGTCATTTTCGTCCAGGCACAGTTCGATGAAGTGGTTGCCGCCGCCCAGGGTGCCCAACTGCCGCCCCCAAGTGCGCTCGACGTTTTTCTGCATCTTGAGGATACCGGGGTGTTTCCTGACGATCAGGTCCAGTCCGCCGGACAGGGCGCGGAGGGTTGAAGCCGGCGCGCCGCGTCCCTCTGGATGCATGTCGAACCCGACCGGCACCGCCGCCTCGATGACGTGGCGCACGGGCCGCAGATTATCCGGCAACTGGCCGGCCTTGAGACTGAGCCGGACGGCGTTCATCCCGCACCCAATATCCACGCCCACCGCCGCCGGGATGATCGCACCCTTGGTGGGGATGACCGCGCCTACGGTCGCGCCGATACCGACGTGGACGTCGGGCATCGCCGCGACGTGACTGTGGACAAAAGGCAGTTGCGCGACATTCAGCAACTGGTCGATGGCTTTCGGGTCCACGTCGTCGGTGTAGATTTTGACCGGGACCCGGCCCCGATGGATGATTTGTTGGATCGGCATGGGGAATCTCTCATTGCGCTGGAATGCGATGATCCCAACAAAAAAAACCCTGGATGACGGTTGTTGTCACCCAGGGTTTGCAAACATCGCGGCGGCAGGCTTGGAAGACAACCCGGCCTGCCGGAAACCGCCTGGAAGGCCTCACATGAGGGCGTATTCTATTAGGGGCATGTGCTGGTTTTCCAGGCGCTGGGTCGAGAGGGAGCGACCCGTGAAAAAAATCAAAAACCGATGAAGACGCTAAAACTATAGGTCTGTTCTCGGTGGTTGTCAAAAATCCGTGCATCAATAAGGGAAACGTCGGCGAGCAGGCGCTGCGCCACCGGACGGGATGAAATCCGCCGGACGCCTGATAGAGTTAATGGCGACCGACAGATCGCCAGCGGATTCCCTGCAACCGGGAAACCGTCCGTACCAAAAACCAACGTGGAGCAGCATCATGGAGCGTCGTGAGTTCATCAAAAAAACCGGTCTGAGTTTGGCCGCCGTCGCGGGCGCGACGGCGGTTCCCGCCATCGCCCAGTCCCCGTCGCCCCCGTCATCCGCAGGGCTGCCAGCCATCAAGTGGCGCATGGCTTCCAGTTTCCCCAAGAGCCTCGACACGATTTATGGGGCGGGGGAGTTGTTGGCCAGGCGGGTGGCGGAAGTTACCGAGGGCAAGTTTGAAATTCGCGTGTTCGCCGGCGGTGAGATCGTGCCGCCGTTCGGAGTCCTTGACGCCGTGCAGCAAAACACCGTCGAGGTTTGCCACACCGCTTCGTATTACTTTCACGGCAAGAACAAGGCGCTCTCGCTCGACTGCACGGTCCCATTCGGTCTCACCGCCCGGCAGATGTTCGCCTGGATGTATGCGGGCGAGGGAATGCCCCTGCTGCGTGAATTATTTGCCAAATACAATGTGGTGAATTTTCCCGGCGGCAATACCGGGACGCAGATGGGTGGCTGGTTCCGCAAGGAAATCAAGTCGCTGGACGATCTGAAGGGCTTGAAGATCCGCATCCCCGGTTTTGGCGCCGAGGTGTTCGCGGCCTTGGGCGCGGTGCCGCAGTCGCTACCGGGGGGCGAGATTTATCCGGCGCTGGAACGCGGCGCCATCGACGCCGCCGAGTGGGTCGGACCCTACGACGACGAAAAGCTCGGCTTTTTCAAGGTCGCCAAGTTCTACTACTACCCCGGCTGGTGGGAGCCGGGTCCGATCCTGTCGTTCTACGTCAACAAGGAGCAATGGGAGAAATTGCCCAAGCCCTATCAGGCGGCGTTCGAGTCGGCGGCGGCCGAGGCCAACGTCACCATGCTGGCCGCTTACGATGCCAAGAATCCGCTGGCGATCCAACGCCTGGTGCGGGATGGCGCGCAGCTTCGGCGCTATCCGGACGACGTGTTGAAAGCGGCTTACGAGATCGCCCGGAAGATTTTCGCCGAGGAATCCGAGAAGAACGCGGATTTTAAAAAGATCTTCGATTCGATGCGCGCCTTCCAACAGATTTCCGATATCTGGGCGGGTTTAGCCGAGGGTACGCTGGCGAATTTCATGCAGGCGCAATTGCGGGCCGGTCAGTAACGCCGAATTATCTTGTCAAACCGGAACCCGGAAGCCACGGCTTCCGGGTTGATTCTTGCCTGGTTACTGAGTGGGCTTGCGCAACCGCTCGAAAAGATCGGCGGCATCTTCTGGCCGCGAATCCGGCCCGAGGCCGCTTCGGTCGTCCGGCGGCGCCAGCAATTGCACCGGCGCCGGTTCGCTGGAGTGGACCGGACGGTCGAGGCCGACAGTCACTAGCGCGGGAAAAGCGATGATCAGCGCCACCACGATCATCTGGATCACCACGAACGGGACCGCGCCCCAATAGATGTCGCTGGTGCGCACTTGCGGTGGGGCGACGCTGCGCAGGTAGAACAGGGCGAAGCCGAACGGCGGGTGCATGAACGAGGTTTGCATGTTCACACCCAGCAGGATGCCGAACCAGACCAAATCGATGCCCAGCTTTTCCGCCACCGGCGCCAGCAGCGGCAGGATGATGAAGCTGATCTCGAAAAAATCCAGGAAGAACGCCAGCAGGAACACCAGGATATTCACCACGATCAGAAAGCCCAACTGACCGCCCGGCAAATCCAGCAGCAGGTGTTCCACCCACAGATCGCCATCGACGCCGCGGAACACCAGGCTGAACACGCTGGCGCCGATCAGAATGAAAATCACGAAACTGGTGATTTTGGCGGTGGCTCGCAGCGCCTCGCCGAGCATCTTCCGATTCAGCTTGCGCTTGGCGAAGGCCAGCAGCAGCGCGCCGACCGCACCCAGGGCGCCGCCCTCGGTCGGGGTGGCCCAGCCGATGAAGATGCTGCCCAGCACCAGGAAAATCAGCACCAGAGGCGGGACCAGAGTCACCGCCACCCGGCCAGCCAGCGCCCAACCGCGCAGGGTGCGCGCTTCCGGCGGCAGGGCCGGCGCGCTGTGCGGGCGGAACAGGGTGTTCAGGAACACCCAGCCCAGATAAAGTCCGCCCAGAATCAGACCAGGCAGGATCGCCCCCTTGTACATGTCGCCCACCGAGCGACCGAGCACGTCGGCCAGCACGATCAGCACCAGCGAGGGCGGGATGATCTGCGCCAGGGTTCCGGAAGCGGCGATCACCCCGGAGGCGAGGCGCGGATCGTAGCCGTAGCGAAGCATGATCGGCAGCGAGATCAGCCCCATGGCGATCACCGAAGCCGCGACCACGCCGGTGGTGGCGGCGAGCAGGGCGCCGACCAGGATCACCGCGTAGGCCAGTCCGCCCCGGACTGTGCCGAACAACTGGCCGATGGTGTCGAGCAGATCCTCGGCCATGCCGCTGCGTTCCAGCACCAAGCCCATAAAGGTGAAGAACGGAATGGCCAGCAGAATCTCGTTCTTCATGATCCCGAACACCCGATCGGGAAGCGCCTGCAACAGATTGGGGGTCAACAGGCCCAGGTGGATGCCGAGCAGGCCGAAGGCCATGCCCACCGCCGCCAGCGAGAACGCCACCGGGTAGCCGATCAACAGGAACAGCACCAGCGCCGAGAACATGATCGGCGCCATGTTGGCGATCAGAAACTCCGCCATCTCAGTGTCCCATCTTAAATTCCGGCAACGGCCGGTCGCCGGTCAGCACGGCGGCGTTCTTGATGATCTCGGACAGACCTTGCAGGCCGAGTAGACCGAAGGCGACCGGAATCGCCAGTTTGAGCGGCCACCAGATCAG
>JAWOHQ010000088.1:0-2539 GCA_046485105.1 Candidatus Competibacteraceae bacterium
GGTAGGAACAACCAAAACGAAATTTCCGTCCGGGCTGATTGGCAAACCACGTCCATTCAACATTTCTTTCAGCATTTTAACACCAGTTTGCAGACTTGTTGGAGTCCCCTGGTCAAGGAACTGCCGACGGGTCGGCCGATTCCGGTGCTGGTCCGGCGCGACCGGGGCGCACTGTTCCTGGCGCTGACCATTCCTGAAAAAGAGTGAGTCCCGTAGCAATCCCCCTCACCCCTGCCCCTCTCCCGCCCGCGGGAGAGGGGTTTTGGCAAGCTTCATCGACTAAACCAGTCCACCCGTTGGTGGATGCGCTTCGCTTATCCACCCTACAGCCCACCCGGTATGATTATTTCAAGAAATCATCTTACTGCGCGAAGGGAATTGCCCGCAACGAATCCAGAATCGCTTCTGAGAGACCGCCTCCCGCCTCAGCCGGCTCGGATGCCGCCGTGGCGGCGCCCGTTTTGACGATCATGCCTTGAAAAATGAAGATACAATCGATAACCGGCGAGCAGTTGCCGGTCACGTCAACGTTAACTGTCTGCCTCACCGTCTGAGCCGCAAAGTTACCCTGATAATTTGTATTCAATTTAACATTGCAACCGGGCGCTGGATTCGTCTCCAAAGGAACGGTGGTGGCATAGGTGAAATTCCCTTGAGAATCCAGCAAGCCTGAAAGGGGCTGCCCATTCTCGACTAGCGTTCCGGTTAACTGGGAACCGCTTTGACTCAGATTATGGGTTTCCTGAACGCTGGTAGACGATATGGAAAAAGCGCAACCATTGCTGGTTAAGGAACTGGAAAGCCGATAGGTACCACTGTAGTCAGCCGGCGGTTGACTGCCGGCAGGCACGATTTGCGTGATGGCGAACCCCTGAATCTGGGTGCGCCAGTCCAGACGGATATCGTAGATTTTGCCATCGGCGAGCACGTTTTTGAACGCAATCGAACGGCCTCCGAAACTGCCGGTGGCCCCGTCCAGACTGAAGAGTGCGGGATCGGCGATATAGGAGTTATCGAACTTGACCACGCTGAACGCCACCGAACTTTCCTTGACGGCCCCCTCGCGGTCCACAACTCGAACGCGGAAGGTATGTGGGCTGGCGGTGAGATTCGAGTAGTTAAATATGGCGGAAAAACCCGAATTGGCGGAATCCGGAAAATTCGGATAAGCATTACCCACGTCGGAGCGTCGCCCACCCAGCGGCAGGTAGCTGGAGAATTGCCCATCCACATACAATTCAATACGGTCGATGCCGACTGAACTCACCGCCCAGCCGCGGACATTGGCCACACCCGTGTAAATGCTGCCCGCCGAGGGTTCCTCAACCTCGAATATGATGTCGCCCGCCCAGGCGGTTGACATAGCGATGGCGATCGTGGAACTCGCGATCAATCCATGGAAGTACTTGGAAAAAACTGTCATCTGGTGTTCCTCATAATGTGTGTTGATTGTACTCGATGATGAGGAAGTATAGGCCTCAAGAGAAGACTCCGGAACTCGCCCAGTCCCCAATCCCCTAGTGGATTAACGCATAAATTCTGACAGGTCTTGATCTGGCGTAGGGTGGATAAGGCGCTTGCGCCGCATCCACCAGTGGCCTGAGATGGCGGATGCGCTACGCTTATCCGCCCTACACATCCGAACCTGTCAAAACTTCTGCGTCAGCCCCCTAGTCCCTTGGCCTCGCCCCCCCGCAGCGCCCTGGTCCAGGAACTCCCAACCGACCGGCCGATTCCGGTGCGGGTCCGGCGCAACCGGGGCGCGCCGTTCCGGTTCACATTCCCAGCGCTTCCGTTTCAGCGGTACAATAGCCGTGCATTTTCGCAGCGGAGTCCACCCATTCAACCTGGATGAATGCAGGGATTCCAGTCACCCCGAAGATTTAATTCTTCACCTCGGTACCCGCGCTCGCGGGCGCCATCACATCATGAAAGGGGTTTTGCCGTGCTCGACCACTACCGCCAACAAGCCGCCGAACGCACCGCCCAGGGCATCCCCGCCCTGCCGCTGGACGCCCAGCAAACCGCCGACCTGGTCGCGTTGCTGAAGAATCCGCCCCAAGGCGAGGAAGAGTTCCTGCTGGATTTGCTGGTTCACCGCGTGCCCGCCGGCGTCGATCAGGCCGCCTATGTCAAGGCCGCGTTCCTGGCCGCCGTCGCCAAGGGCGAGGCCCAGTCGCCGCTCGTCTCCCGCGTCCGCGCCACCGAACTGCTCGGCGCCATGCTGGGCGGCTACAACATCCAACCGTTGATCGACCTGCTCGACGACGCCGAGTGCGCGCCCGCCGCCGCCAAGGCGCTCTCACAAACCCTGCTGATGTTCGACTACCGGCACGGCGTCAAGGAGAAAGCCGACGCCGGCAACGCCCACGCCCAACAGGTGATGCAGTCCTGGGCCGAGGCCGAGTGGTTCGTCAATCGCGGCCAGGTGCCGGAAAAAGTCACCGTCACCGTGTTCAAGGTCACCGGCGAAACCAATACCGACGACCTCTCCCCCGCCCCCGACGCCTGGAGCCGGCCCGACATCCCGTTGCACGCC
>JAWOHQ010000091.1:0-3081 GCA_046485105.1 Candidatus Competibacteraceae bacterium
TCAGCAGGTCGCGATCGGCCATGACAGACTCCGAAAGAATAAATAGGGTACGGATGAAGATTCCCGGCCAGGCCCAGGAAAAAGTCAAATTAGCCAAACCGTGCCAGGTTCGCCAGCCGGGTCCTGCTTAAGCTTGGCAAGCATTATCACAATTCAAGGAGAACACCATGAACATCACCGCCTATTTCGCCAAGGATTTGTTCCAGAACCAGACCGTCTTCATCACTGGAGGCAGCAGCGGCATCAACCTCGGCATCGCCCGCAACTTCGCGGCGGTTGGCGCGAATCTGGGCCTCTGCGGCCGGTCCCAGGACAGGCTGGACGCGGCATCGGCCGAAACAGCATCGCTCCTGGCCCAATCGAAGGCACCGAGGGTGTGCGCCGACTGGTCCCAGCCGGTAGCGCCGACCCGTTGAAGAAGATGATCCCGCTGGGCCGGTTCGGCGCCCCGGACGACATCGGCCAACTCAGCGTGTTCCTGGCCTCGCCGTTGGCGTCCTACATCACCGGCACGCGGGTGGTCGCCGACGGCGGCCAGAATCTGCCCGGCTCCGGAGCATGGACGCAGTTGATCATGACGGAGATGACGAAAGCGGCAGGGCAGGATGTAACCTCAAAGTGATAATAATTTGAGAATGTCCACAAATAGGACTCGCAGACAGAATAACAGTGCGATGCATCCGAACAGCAGATGCACCCATTCCGTTTCACCATTTTTGTCGCGGTAGGTCAGGCCGTGGTAGGCGACCAAACCGGTGACTAGCACGAAGATCCAATCGAACACAACGTTCACTCCCTAATAGTTGATTCTTCAATTCTAATTTTCATTGTGGAAGGGGTCCGGTGGCGCGGGCTTCGGCCCGTCAAGCCGGCTCCACATTCTCAAGCCTCCCCGCAAGGGCCGGACCCTGCATAAGGTGACCTTTGGTTTAGTAACACGGCGGCAGTTGGCAGGTGATCCCGATGGGCATCTCCAACCGGAACGCGGCATAGATCAGGAACGCCACGAGCATGAGGATGCCCGCCAACACGGTGAAGCCCAATATGATTCGCGCCTTGCTGGCGGGGGATGGCGGTTCGAGGCCGAACGCGCGCAAGTCCAGTCGACCTTCCTCGGCGAGCTGCCGGATCCGCCGGGCGAAGGCCCTTACCCAGACCGGCGCCTGCATCGCCCCCAGATAGCGATGGAAGCACACCTCCATTTCCCGCCTTTCCGCCGGATGGCCAAACCACTCATAGTAGGCCAGGCGAAAAACGTCGAACTCGGAAACTTGCAGCACTGAAGCGACATAAACCACATTTTGCACGTCATCTTCTTCCGAGGAACATCCGGGTCTGCTCACGCATTGATCTCCCATGAATTGTTTTTCTTTCGAGAGTGTGAATGATTTATAGTTCATCCGCGTCCAAACCATATCGCTATTCAGGAAGTTTTTGACAATCATTGTCTTACATTGAAGATACTAAAAACCGCCCAACGGCTGCCTCGAGACCCGCCGACGCCATGGACCATTCAATCGATTCAGCGCTCTCCACCCGCGGCACCTTGACCGCGTTCCGGGAATTGGCTCCAGAAACCCTCCAGGAACTGCTCGACCAGACCCAGGCTCTGGAATTAGCCGCCGGGCAGATTCTGTTTGCCTGCGAGCAACCCTATAAAAACGCGGTCTTCATCCTCCAGGAAGGGGAGATGGAACTGCGCGATCCCGAGGGACGGGCGTTCGTTCTGGAACGGGGCGACGCCCTCGGAGTAGACAATTACTTCGATGCCTCACCCTACATGGCGACCGCTACCGCCCTCACCGCCGCGCGACTCGATGTTCTGCCGGCCTCCAGCCTGCGCGAGGCCGAGCTGCGCCATCCGGAGATTTTCAACACCTTCAACCGCTTGCTCACCGAGCGCATCCGCAGCCAAACCGCGCAACCGGTCACCGGGGTCTGGTCCCTGCCCGCCCGAACGATCATGAAGGCCCCGCTCGCCACCCGTGGCCCGGACACGACAGTCCGGGAAGCCTTCGAGACCATGAGCCTGCGCCAGATCGGCAGCCTCGGCATCGCCGACGACGCCAGGCAACTGTTGGGATTGGTCACTTTTGTCTCTTTGGCCAACGGCCTCGTCACCGGTAACGTCCGACCGGACGACCGAGTCCTCGACGGGGCCAGCGAGGAACCGTGCCTCATCGATTTCGACGCCCCCCTGTGGAAGGTACAGGCCGAACAGACCCGGCTCGGCACACGTTACCTGGTGGTCGTGGAAGAAGGCAAACCGGCTGGGATGATTTCTCAGACCGACGTGCTCTATGCGCTGGCCTCCTACCAATTGGCGTTCATCGCCCAGATCGATGAAGCTAGCAGTTTCGGCGAACTGAAGGCTTTTCATGGGCGCTTGAGCCAAATCGCCCAGGAATTGCGCCAGAACAATCGCAGCGCCGGCACGGCGGTACGGGCCTTGAGCGAGATTCACCTCGCCATCCAGCGCCGCTGCATCGTGCTGGTGCTTGAGGAACTCCGCGGCGACGGACTGGGCGAACCCCCGGTGCCTTTTGCTTTTATCATCATGGGGTCCGGCGGACGCAAGGAGATGATGATCGGCACCGACCAGGACAACGGCATCATCCTGGCGGATCAGCCCCAGACCGATGCGCCCGAGACCCGGGCCTGGTTCATGAAGTTTTGCGACCGGGCCAACCACCGCCTGGATGAAATCGGCTACGACTGGTGTACCGGGGATATCATGGCGCGCAACCCGGACTTTCACAAAAGCCTGTCCGAGTGGCGGCGCCAGATCAGCCAAATCGCCGAGATTCCCACCGCCAAACGGGCGCGCTGGTCGACGATCTTCTTCGACTTCGAGACCCTGTACGGCGACGATCGCCTGACGGTTGCCCTGCGCGCGCACATCTTCGAGGAGTTGCGGAACAAACCGCGTCTCCTCACGCTCATGGTGGAAGACGACGCCACCATGAGCGTGAGGAGACGCGGTTTGTTCCGCAACTCCTCGAAGATGTGCGCGCGCAGGGCAACCGTCAGGCGATCGTCGCCGTACAGGGTCTCGAAGTCGAAGAAGATCGTCGACCAGCG
>JAWOHQ010000099.1:0-2918 GCA_046485105.1 Candidatus Competibacteraceae bacterium
ACCCGCTCCGATGGCCAGCAGGCCGGCGGCCAAGGTGATCCAGGTCAAGGCGCCCAGCAGTTGAAAGACGTTCAGCCAAGCCGCCATGAAGGCGAAATACATCAGCCCCGAGGTCAGGACGAAAATGCCGCCGATGAGCGCCATGCGGCGACGGTTCTTCTGGTGGGCGAGCAGGCTCAGCAGAAACAGCAAGACGAAGAAGGCACAGGGATTGAATGCGTCCAGTCCCGCCAGCACCACCGTGAAGGCCGGCAGGGACAGGCGGTCGGCCGCCACCTCGCCGAGCAGCGGAATACGCACTTTGGCGGCTTCTGGAAGCGGCGCAGGCGCCGATGGAGCGCCCGACATTGCCTGGGTTCGGCACGCATCCAGCCGCCGCAGCAGGACGGCGCCGGTGCTGGCCGCATTGTCCCAGCCCACCTCCATCACCCCACAAGCGATCAGGGTCGGCACCGCTTCGGCGGTTTGCCCGAGCGATTCGGCCAGCGCGACGAAAAGCCGGGCATTGTCCCGCTGCCGCACGACCTCGAGCGAATGGACGATCACCCAGGGCCGCTCGTTGGGGATCGCCTCGATGAAGGGATGCGCTTCCAGGCAGTGCGGGCAGGTCTCGGACCAGAAAAAGTAGAGATGCACCCGGACCTGGCCGTCCGCGTCCGTCTCGACCCAGGGGTCTTGCGCGAAGGCGGCGTTGGCGATCAGCAGCCAGGCCGCCAGGGCGCATAGCCAGGCTTTGCTTCGTCCAATCATCGCGAGTTTTCCCGATACGTGTTGTGCGCGGATTCCCCAGCCTGGGTACCCACCCAGCGCACGGTCCGGGTTTCCGGTTCCGGTTGCAGGGTCGCGTGTTCGATGGCGAAGCGTTCGGCGAGCAGGGCGTGACAGGCGTCGAGCACGGCTTCCCACTGGCGCAAATCCCGCACTACCAGGTGAGCCGTGAGCATCACCTGCTCCGGGGCGACGTTCCAGATGTGCAAGTCATGTACCGAGGCCACGCCGGGCACGGCCGCCAGCGCCCGCCCGACATCCTCCGGCGCGATGTTGAAAGGAACGCCTTCCATCAACCCACGCAGCGCCTGGCGCAGCAGCCGGAGGCTGGACACTACGATCAACGCGCCGATGCCCAGCGACAGCAGTGGGTCGATGGGCGTCCATCCGGTGAACGTGATGACGATGCCGGAGATCAGGGCGGCGACCGAGCCCAGCAGGTCGCCGAGAACGTGCAGCAACGCGGCGCGGACATTAAGGTTCCGTTCTCCCCGGCTGAGCAACCACGCGACGAACAAATTGATCCCCAGCCCCACGGCAGCGGCCAATGACACCGCCTCGCCGATCACCGGGTGTGGATTATTTATGCGCTGGACGGCGGAAACGGCGATCCACGCGACCAGGATCAGCAGCGCCAGGCTATTGATCAAGGCCGCGATAAATTCAGCGCGGCCAAAACCGTAGCTGTGCCGGGCCGAGGCCGGACGGCGAGCCAACCAAGCCGCAATCGCCGCCAAGGTCAGGGCGGCGGCGTCGTTGACCATGTGCCCAGCGTCGGCCACCAACGCCAGCGACCCCGCCCACCAGCCCACCCCGGCTTCCACCCCGGCGTAGGCCAAGGTCAGCCCGGCCGCCAGCCACAGAAGACGGCCGGCGGCTGCGGGGTGATGATGATGGGCGGGTTCGTGGCCCGGAGGTCCGTTCAAGCCGGCTTGCCGAGTTCCTGCTTGAGGGCATCGACCGTCGGCACATGGCCGGAGACCACGACCCGGCCGTCGATGAGCACCGCCGGCGTCATCATGACCCCCAAGGGACCGAATTCCCGCGGATCGCGCAGATGTTCGATGTCGGCGTCCACCCCGAGCTGAGCGCATGCCTCCCGGACGTTCTTTTCGCTCGCCTGACATTTCGCGCAACCCGGACCCGCGATTTGGATTTTCATGACCTGACTCTCCTCTAGAAGATGAAATTGCCAAAGAACCAGCCGACCGCCGTTCCCAACACCATAATGGTCGGCACGTACACCAGGGCCTGACGGACCCCGAACACCCGGGCGATCGCCAGCCAGTTCGGCAGGCTAAGACCAGGACCGGTGAGCAGCAGGGCCAGCGCCGGTCCCTTGCCCATGCCCATGCCCATCAGCGTATCGACGAAGGGCGCTTCCGTCATGGTTGCGAAGTAACTGACCGCGCCGATCAGGGTGGCGAGGAACGAGGCGCTGAGACTGTTGCCGCCGAGCCATTCCCGAATCCAGGCCTCGGGGAGCAGGTAGCCGATGACGCCGACGAGGAATACGCCCGCCAGCAGCAGCGGAAAAATGATCCGGACGAACCACCAGGTCTCTTGCAGCCACTGAACAATCTGGTCCTTGCTGATGGTCCACCACGCGTAAGCGGCGGTCGCTAGGGTCAGCACCCCCCAGACCGCGATCTTGACCCAGTACGGCCCGCTCTGGACCAGGTAGTTGGGCAGGAGCAGGGTCAGCACCAAGAGCACGATCAGAATCAGGCTGTGGCGGTCGATGAACGCCGTGCCGGCGGGGGAGGGCGCGGCGGTGGCGCGCTGGGGATGCGGCTGGTTCTTGAAGGCGACCGTCATCACCATGCCGACCACGAACGCCATCAACAGCGCCGCGACGATCCGGGCGACGACCATCTCGGCGCCGAGAATGGTGCCGGTGTAGGTCAGCGCCAGTACGTTCGCGGCCGGCGCGACCCACAACACGATGAAGGCGGCGCCGATGCCCGCGCCCGCGTAGTACAAGCCGCTCGCGACCGGGATCACGGTACAGGAGCAGGCCGCCACCAGAAAGCTCGCGCCGCTGGCCAGGGGAAAGGACTTAAACTTGCTGACCTGTTCGCCGAGCAGGGCCAGAATCGCCTCGCGGCGAATAAAGGTCACCATCGCCCCGGCCAGCAGAAACGCCGGGA